>CAZNBK010000058.1:5848-8818 GCA_964571105.1 uncultured Desulfovibrionaceae bacterium | reverse complement strand
AAGAGCAGGCGTCCGTTTTCATCCATCACCCCGATGCGGTCGGCATCGCCGTCCAGGCCCAGGCCCAAGTCGGCGTCTTCCTTGCGGATGCGCTCTTTAAGAAAGCGCATGTTCTCTTCCACCACCGGGTCGGGGTGGTGGTTGGGGAAATTGCCGTCCGGGTCGCAGAATTGGCAGATGACCTCGGCGCCCATGCGGGTGAGGATGGTGGCGGTCAAATCGCCGCCCATGCCGTTGCCGCCGTCGACCACCACTTTGAGGGGGCGGTGCAGCTTTACGCGGGAGAGCACGTCATCCACATAAGCGGGCACAATATCGTGCGCGGAAACCAGGCCGTCGCCCTCAATAAACTTGCCCTCATCCATAATCGCGCGGATTTTCTGGATTTCTTCGCCAAAAACCGTGGACGCCCCGGCCCAGATTTTAAACCCGTTGTATTGCGACGGGTTGTGGCTGGCGGTGATCATTATGCCGCCCTTGAGATTGAGCCGGGTAACCGCGAAGTACAATACCGGAGTAGCCACCTGGCCCACGCTGATCACGTCCACACCCGTGGACAGCAAACCGGAAATAATGGCATCGTGATAGGCAGGTGAAGAAAGGCGGCAGTCACGCCCCACCACTGCGCTGTGAATATCGTGATTTTTAAAATAAGTGCCGCAGGCTTTCCCCAGTTTTTTCACCCACTCGACATTGAAGTCTTTATCAACCAGGCCGCGGATATCATAGGCGCGAAACACAGACGCATTCTGCTGAAAGCTCATATTTCCTCCGGATATAGACTTGCCAAACATGTGGCATTGGCATAATACCCAGTTATTATGAACTGGGATTGGGACAAACTACAGGAACGACGGCAGAGGCAACCAGGCACCAGCAAGCCGCAGAAAAAAGAATATAACTCTCCTGAGGGTCCAGCACAACCTCCTACGGGGAACAAAGGTTTTAATACCGTCCGCTCGATGCGCCGCCCCCCTATCAAGCTGCTGGCGGCTCTGGCCGTGGTGGTCTGGCTGCTGACCGGAATTTTTATCGTGGAGCCCGATGAGGCCGGTGTGGTGTTGCGTTTCGGCGCTTACAACCGCACGGTCGAACCTGGCCCTCACTATCATTTACCCTTTCCCATAGAAAGCGTCTATACCCCCAAGGTCAAGATGGTCCAAAGAATTGAGATCGGCTTCCGCAGCAATGAGGCCACTCAGACCAGCGCCACCCGCAATCCGGCCTCGGATGAGGCGAGCATGCTCACCGGCGACGAAAATATCGTCAACGTCCAGTTCATTGTCCAATTTCAGATCAAAGACCCCGTGGACTATCTGTTCCGGGTAGACGATCCCATGTATGCGGTAAAGAACGCCTCCGAAGCGGCCATGCGTGAAGTCATGGGCTTTAATAAAATCGATTCCGCCCTTACCGACGGGCGCTCTCAGATAGAAAGCGATACCCAGGAACTGTTGCAGGAAATCATCGACCGCTACCAGGCCGGGGTGCGCATTGTCGCCGTGCAGATGCAGGACGTGCATCCGCCCAAGGAAGTGGGCGACGCCTTCAAAGACGTGGCCTCGGCCCGGGAAGACCGTGAGCGGTATATCAACGAAGCCGGCGCTTACAGAAACGACATCATCCCCAAAGCCCGCGGCCAGGCTGCTGAAATAATCAACCGCGCCGAAGCTTACCGGCAGAGTGTTATTGAAACCGCCCAGGGCGAGTCCGCCCGCTTCTTGTCCGTGCTGGCCGAATACAACCTGGCCCCGGACATCACCACCCGGCGCCTGTATCTGGAAGCCATGCAGGCTGTGCTGTCCAGTCCGGACGTGGAAAAGATCATTATGCCGGAAAGCGGCACCGCGCCGGTGTTGCCCTATCTGCCCCTTGACCGCATCAGGTCCGGCGGCACACCCCCGGCTGCCCCTGTGAGTGGAGAATAATTATGTCGCGCAGAGCCATATTTGCCATAGCCTTTTTCGTTGCCCTCGGGATTTTGGGCAGCCAGTGTTTCTTTATTGTCCATCAGACCCAGAAGGCTCTTATCCTGCAGTTGGGCGAGCCCCGCCGCGGTATTTTTGAGCCCGGACTGCATGTAAAACTGCCTTTTATCCAAAACGTCATTTATTTTGACGCCCGCATCCTCGATTACGAGGCCCGCAAGGCCGACACTCTGACCAGCGACAAAAAAACCATTGTCCTCGACAACTACGCGCGCTGGCGGATCGTTGATCCGCTGCGTTTTTACCAGACCGTGCGCACCGTGTCCGGGGCGCAGTCCCGTCTGGTTGACATCATTTATTCTCAACTGCGCGCACAGGTGGGCCGTTATACAATGACTGAAGTGGTTACAGCTCAACGTAGCGAGATTATGCGAATCGTGACCGAACGCTGTTCCGAGCAGACCCTGGCTTACGGCATTGAAGTGGTGGATGTGCGCATTAAACGCACGGACCTGCCGCCGCAAAACCAGCAGGCCATTTTCGGTCGGATGCAAGCCGAGCGCGAGCGTCAGGCCAAACAATACCGTTCCGAAGGCCAGGAAGAAGCGCTGAAAATTCGCTCCATGGCCGACCGGGAGCGGACCATCATTTTGGCCGAAGCCCAGCGCCAGGCCCTGACCCTGCAAGGTGAAGGCGACGCCCAGGCTGTGAAGATCTTCGCTCAGAGTCTGTCGCAGTCTCCGGCCTTCTACGAATTCCAGAAGAGTCTGGAAGTGTATAAGGCAGGCTTTAAGGAAAATACCCGCCTGGTTATTCCCCTGGACAGCCCCCTTCTTCAATATTTAAATCCGGTTAATTGAAGAAAGAACGCTATTGCTGCATCAGTTATTTTAAGTCTTAACGGGAAATGGTATAATTTACCGTTGACAAAGCAACACAAAAGATTCACTATCTTAACATTACAAAGGGATAAGGGATTAGATTTACATACCTCCCGGTCTCCTTGGCAGTTTAGCCAACACGAGAGCAATAAGGCCTGGAC
>CAZNBK010000058.1:0-5838 GCA_964571105.1 uncultured Desulfovibrionaceae bacterium | reverse complement strand
ATGTAACATCCGGTATAGCAATAATTCGCTGTGCTGAACAAATTCCATTTCCTTCGGTATATGGGTGCCAATTTTCCCTGAGCGGCCAGCCCATGTCCACAAACATACTACCTGATGGAATATAGCCGCAAGCTATAGTTCCCGGAGGATAACCATTGGGGCAGGTATGCTTCTTTGCGGGGGCAAAGAAGGAGCCGGCAATGGCAAATAGCCTACGGTGTAGGGGCCGTTGGCTGTGGAGCAATTCGACTTACACGGGAGAAAAAAGTGTCACACTTTTCTGAAGTTTTTGACCGAATAAAATTAGCGACCAATGCACGCACCCAGGTAGAACTGGCCGAGGTGCTGGGTATCAGGCAATCAAGCATTTCCGATGCCAAGCGCAGAAACTCGATCCCTGCGGATTGGTATATGAAACTGTTTGAAAAATACGGCCTCAACCCTGATTGGCTAAAAAAAGAAACCGGTCCTGTATATCTGCGCACCGACCAGGACTACCAACCGACCGATATTCCCACCGCAGGTCACCTGCTTGAGTCACCGGCCCGCTACGGCGATCCGGATGCCAAAAGCGTGGTGGTCACCACCTACTCCATGCACTATGAGGAAGACGGCGATTCCAAGCCGGGCCAAAAAGGCATCGGCAAGCTGGCCATTCCTCTGTCCCTGTCCGGGGCTTCCGTTCAGGTAGTCAAGGTGGAGACCGGCAGCATGGAACCCCTTATCAATAAAGGTGCTTATGTGGGGATAGACACCTCGCAAAAAAACGTTGTTTCCGGCGAGGTTTACGCGGTCTATGCCCCCTTTGAGAGTTTGTCGCTCAAGCGGGTATTTCTGGATTCCGACAACCAGCGCCTGATTCTGCGTTCGGAAAATCCCGCCCACCCCGAACAATTCGCCCCTCTGGATAAACGGGCGGAAAGAATGATGGGGCGGGTAATCTGGGTAATCCAGCGTTTATAATCCTCTAATCGTAAAAGCAAAGGGGGCCGCGCAAGCAGCCCCCTTTATCGATTACCCCCCAACAAATAAAGGTTTAAATGATGTCTGTTGCTCTTTGTTTGCGCTCCCGACCGGCGCGGCTGTTTATATTGACGCTGTGGCTTTTTGCCGGGTGCCTGCCGCTGCGGGTTGCATCGGCAGCAACATTTTTCGCCGATTCCGATTCGGAAACAACTGCCCCGCTTCCGGACCTGAACCCGGATACCGCGCAAGAGATATTTACCGACAGCAGATTTGTGGGTGTGTCCGTTATTATTCAACCTCCCCCCAAAGAAGAAAAAAAAATCCCGGAAGATTGGCTGCCTCTGGCCAACAAGCTTGTGGCCGATGGTTTTGACCCTGAATATGTGGCCGGTGTTTTTCATAACTTGGGCGAGACGTTTTCCACCGCGCCCATGGGCAACAAAGTCAAAGAGCTGAACCGCATCCGCATGCGTCAGGGCCAGCCCAAGGAGCCACCTGCCGAAGAGAAAGAGCCCGACGCCGCAGCCATAGCCCGTGGGGCACTGCCCGGCATTACGCCCGGCGTGCTCACCGAAGCCAATATGGTCAGGGCCAGAGCCTTTATGAGCGAGCATGCAGACGTGCTCAAAGCGGCGGAAGAACAGTTCGGCGTAGAGCCGGAAATCGGCGTGGCCATTGTGCTTATGGAAACCGCCCTGGGCACTTTTCTGGGCAGCGAGACGGCCTTGCTGAATCTCGCTTCCATGGCCGCCAGCCGCGATCCGGAAGCCATGCGCCCTTACCTCACCGGGTATGCGTTTGACGCTGCCACAGTGGCCTGGCTGGAAGAAATCATGCCCCGTCGCGCAGATTGGGCGTATAAAGAGCTGGCGGCCTTACTGGCTTACGGAAAAAACAGCGGCCTGGACATTCTGGCCATGCCCGGTTCCATTTACGGGGCCATCGGCATTTGCCAGTTCATGCCCTCCAATCTGGACCTTTATGCTGTGGACGCCACAGGCAAGGGATTTCCGGACCTGTTTACCGTGCCGGATGCCCTGCACAGTCTGGCCAACTACCTCAAGGCGCACGGCTGGAATGAAGATCTGAGCAAGGAAGACAAGCATGCCGTTATTATGCATTACAACCATAGCGCGCGGTATGCCAACACCATCATGACCGTGGCTGAATACCTGAAAACTCCTCCGGGCACGCCTTTACCGGCAGAAGCCTACCGCCAGGCCAATGCCTACCGCTACAAGCCGCCCTCCACGCCGGTTAAACCCAGGAGCAAAGAAGGTACTGGCCGCAGTTACGGCAATGTCTCACTGCCCTAAAGCCGCGGAATGCTCTAGCTTTAAAAAAAGTTGCGGCTCTGCCGTTTGCAGAAAAATTTCGGCAGCAGCAAGCAGGCCGCCCAAGGGCAACATGCGCCCCGGCTGGTTGCCTTGCCGGGCAAGGCGGACTACAATGAGCCATGCGCCAGGGTTCGCCAACCACCAACAAATCATCCCCCAAGCAGGAGATCGCGTTTATCGCGCCCTTTCCCGGCCTGGCCGACACCGCTCGTCCGCTCCTGAAAGGATTGCCCTATGCCGTGGCGCTGGCCGAGGGCGATTTGGAAGTCGGCCTTGCAGTGGGGCGCAGGCTCATCTCCCGTGGGGCCCAGATTTTTATCAGCCGTGGCGGAACGGCCAGGAGGCTGCGCTCTCTGGGCTTGCCAGTGGTGGAAATCAAGGTTACCGCCTATGACATTCTTTCCGCACTCGGCCCTTTGCTCAACGGAGAGCACAAAATCGGCATCATCGGCTTTGACAACGTTATCGCCGGGGCAAGCCGCCTTAGCGAACTGCTGAACTACGATCTTAAAGTCTTTACCGTCAACCACGAGCGCGAGGTGGCGGAGAGCATCAGGGAGGCCCAGGCCGCGGGTGTCAGCCTGGTTCTTGGCGATATGGTGGTCAATAACCTGGCCCGGGCAGCCGGGCTGGCCGCCGTGCTCATTGAATCCGGTCGCGAAGCCGTGCAGGATGCGCTTGAAGAGGCTTGTGAGCGCCTGGCGCTGATTAAGGCCGAAGCAGAGAAAAACCGGCGGCATCTGGAAGTGCTCTCTCTGTATAAAACCGTGTTCGAGTCTGTGGAAGACCTGATTATCACTGTGGACCGCGACGGACACATTGAAAGCCGCAACCCGACGGCCAGGGCCCTGCTCAAAGACTCGGCCCGCAAGCTCACCCCCCGCATGCTGCATGGCCGGACGCTTAAATCTCTGCTCAAAGAGGATGTGCCGCAATACAATCAGGTGGTGACCTGGGGCGGGCAAAAGCTGATACTGGATTTTTTCCCCCTGAACATCGGCTATGAAGACGGCCCTGCCGCCGTAATTCTGGGGCGTTCGGTGCGCAAGGTCGAGACCTCGGAGCGGCGCATCCGGCACGCGCTGTATTTAAACAGGCATCTGCCCAGGTTTAATTTTGCCGATCTGATAGGCAAGAACCGGAATTTTCTGGATGTGCTCGAGCGGGCCAGAGAATACGCTGACAACGATTCCCCCATTCTCATTGAAGGCGAAAGCGGCACCGGCAAGGAAATGCTGGCGCAGAGCATCCATACCTGCAAATTCGGGCTGGAAGAACCTTTTGTGGCCATAAACTGCGCAACTCTGCCGGAACAGTTGCTGGAAAGCGAGCTGTTCGGCTACGCGCGGGGGGCTTTTACCGGGGCCAGGGCCGAAGGCAAAAAAGGCTTGTTCGAGCTGGCCCACAGCGGCACGCTGTTTCTGGACGAGGTGGGCGAGCTGCCCCTGTCGCTGCAAAGTCGCCTTTTGCGGGTAATTGAGGAACGGGCGGTGTTTCCCCTGGGCGGCGATCATGTCATACCGGTCAACGTGCGCCTTGTTGCCGCCGCCAATACCGATTTATCCGCAGCAGTGCGCGAAAAGCGCTTTCGCAGCGATTTATATTTCCGGCTGGGCGTGCTTACGCTGACCTTGCCGCCCTTGCGGGAAAGAGGCCGGGATATTGAATTGTTGTTCCGTACCTTCGTGTCCGCTTTTAATCCAAAATACAAACCCA
This sequence comes from uncultured Desulfovibrionaceae bacterium, assembly GCA_964571105.1. Classification (GTDB taxonomy): domain Bacteria; phylum Desulfobacterota; class Desulfovibrionia; order Desulfovibrionales; family Desulfovibrionaceae; genus JAVBRZ01. The sequence continues at coordinate 1,819 of CAZNBK010000058.1, read as the reverse complement.
CGCCCATTGAACGCGACGCCATGGCCAGTCTGCTCACGGGCTATGCCTGGCCGGGAAACGCCCGGGAGCTGAAAAACCTGGTGCAGCGCCTGTCGATTATCACCGCCCGGTTTACCAGAAATATTGAAACCCTGCCCGATCTGCTGGCCAGGGAACTTAAAGATCTGGAGCGATTACTTCCGGTTTCCGGCTTGGCCGGGGCGTTGCAGAGCGCAACCGCGTCAACGCGCCTGCCCGAGGACTGGCAAGGACCGCTTACGCCACTTATAAGCCGTAAAGAAATGGCCGCCCGCCTGGGCATCAGCCGCACCACCCTGTGGCGGCGGCTCAAGGCGCTGGAAACGTATAAATAGCCGCCAGGCGCGGCACTGACCATTAAAATCCAAACGCGGCGCGGCATCCCCCAATAATCCATTACCCTCGCCTGTGTCAGGCTGAGCAGCGCGAAGCATGCATCTTCCTGCCTTTTGACTTTCAGCGCGTAGGTTTGTTTAAAAATATGAAACATCTTTGCAACATAATAAAACTTATTGAAACATAAACTGAACAGAAATTGTTTCATCCATGAAATCCGTAAGATTCAAAAATCGGGTTACAGACTGATTTTGTTGACATAAATCGTAATAGAGCTATTATTGATCTCCCATAAGGTTGCAAAAAATATGACCCTTGCCGCTGGACGCCAGCGCATTTAACACTTGAAAAAGCCTAACCGGCAAATGCTCCGGCGGCATGAACCAACACGCCGCACCGCCTGCGGCAACGGCTTAGCCAGAATTTGCTTTCGCCGCCAAGAGCCTTTGCCGAGCGTTAATTCTTCTAAGCTGCGGACCGGAGCGCTACAAAACGGCCTTTAATCCTTGCAATAACCTGCTACCAAAGGAAGTGCCATGTCTAACCCCAAAATTAAAAAAATTTACGATCTGAGTCAGCCGTTGTTCCACAATTGCCCGGCCTGGGTGGAGTATCCGGCCACTGAGATTACCCGCACCTTCCACGTCTCGGTTAATGGTTTCAACTCGGAAATGATGTACATGAACACCCACACCGGAACACATCTGGATGTGCCCTTTCATTTTTATGATGACGGCAAAACCATTGAGCAAGTGCCCGTGGACGCCTTTGCCGGTCCCTGCGTGTTCATGGATGTGCGCCACAAAGAACCGGATACGCCCATAACCCCCGACGACATCGCCCCGTTCATGTCTCAGGTGGAGCGCGGCGACTGGGTGATTCTCAACACCGGCATGGGCAAAAAACGCGGCTTCAACAAGCCCTACCTGCTGGGCTGGGCGTACCTGGACGGCCCGGCAGCAGAAGTGCTGGCCAAGGCCGGGGTCAAGGGCGTGGGCATTGACGCGCTGTCCATTGGCGGCTGGGGCAGCCCGACCAAGGGGCGGCCTTGCCATGAAGTGCTGCTCGGGCAAGAAATTTTCATTCTTGAAGACGTGCTTATTCCCGATGAGTTGATGGACGGCAAGAAGCGGCTGATGTCCTGCTTCCCCCTGCTCATGCCCGGTTGCGGCGGCGCACCGGCCCGAGCGGTTGTCTATGATTTTGCCTGACCCGGCTTGTCGTTAAACCGCTCCGGATGGGACCGCGCATGTATCTTACAGCAAAGAATGTCCATAAACGCTTTGGCGGCGCTGTTGCCCTGAACGGGGTGTCCCTGTCGCTGGCCCGCGGCGAGATTCATGCCCTGGTAGGGGCCAACGGCGCGGGCAAATCCACGCTGGCCAGAATTATCGCCGGGCATCTCAAGCCGGACAAAGCCGAGATCAACATTAACGGCGAAGCGGTGATAATCCGCAACCCCCGC
>CAZNBK010000057.1:0-11321 GCA_964571105.1 uncultured Desulfovibrionaceae bacterium | reverse complement strand
GACACCGACGCCTTGCTGGAATGCACTGTGGCCGGAGTGACCAAATTCTGGGGCGTCAGCGGCACTTTAAAGGGAAACAAGGCTTTTCAGATCATGCGCGAAGAAGAACCGCGCTACACTTGATGGTATTAAAAATGATAGGCACAAAAAAAGGGAGCTTTGGCTCCCTTTTTTTGTGCCTAAACTAGCTTATTCTTCTTCATAGCCGATAAGTTCATGCAGGCGTGCCCGGTGTTTTTCCACCAGGGCCAGTTCTTCTGCCGTGGGCATATCCTCGGGCCAGGCTTCCTCAAGATACTGTATGGCGGAGTCGCCGTCTTGAAGAATCCTTTCCGCACTGGCTACCTTGGACAGGGTGTAGTAGCTCCGCTCCCTGGTCCAGTCTTTTTCGTTGTACAGATATTCCACTACATTATACATGGATTCTCTGGACACCGGCTCAATATCCTTGAGGATTTTCAGGAGTTCGGCCTCGGTAAATTGCGGACCTTGCAGCATAACCGCTTTTGCGTAATCGGCCGCATCGACCGGGTGGGGCGTCAGGGTAGCCTCAAGAGCCTGCCCGGCAGCAGCTTCTTGCGCAGTTGCCGCCACCTGCTGGTTTTTTTGGACCGCTTGCGGGGCGGCAGCGTCCTGCTGAACCTTGGCCTGGCAAGCGGTCAGTCCCGCCAGCAGCAACAGGCACAGCAGTCCGGCCAGGCCGGGCAGACGATAATGCGCAGATAGCTTGTTCATCAAATTACTCCATTCCCATGCCCTTATGAACAGCGGCTCTGTTTTTGCGAACCAGATCCAATTCATTGGCCGTGGGCTTGCCCTGCGGATAATCCTGCAAGAAATATTCGGCATCTTCGCCATCGGTGAGGATGAATTCCGCCACGGCGGTTTTGGTCAGCACATAATAGGCGCGGTTGCGTTCCCAGCCCACACTGACCAGGTGGTCGAGGACCGTGTCCATGCCGTTATCGGTAACCGGCTCCACATCGAGCATGGCCTTGAGCAGTTCTTTTTCGGTAAATTCCGGCTCGCTTTCCATAACCGCTTTTTCATAAACCGGATCTTCCAGCGGGTTGTCATACATGGGATCCGGGGCGGGCAGTGCGGTCTTGCCGGTTTTACAGGCGGTAAGACAAAGCAGGGCGACCAGCAGCACCAGGCCGAGCAGCAGGGTGCGTTTCAGTGACGAATTCTTGAGGCTGAACATATGATCTCCAAGAAGTTAAAGGTGAACGCCCGGGTTGGCGTAATCATTCTTGCGCTTGCACCCCGGGCGCGGCAATATCTTTGGGCAAAAAAAACGGAACAAGCCGGTCGTAATATTTACGAACCAGGCCGGTTTCTTTGAGGCTGGGGTAGAGCACGGGAGGGATGGCCGGAAACAGGGACGCATAGCTTTGTTTGGCCCATTGGCTTTCCACGGCCATGCCCAATTTTAAAATCAGATACTGCGCCCGGTCCTCCTCCCAGCCATTGGCAGCCAGATAATCCATGGCTGCTTCCGGTTGCAAATCACCGGCGCCGGGAATGATTTCCATAAACTTGAGCAGCTCCGGTTCGGTAAACTCCGCCTGGCTCAAAATCATGGCCTTGAAGGTATCGTGCTCGCGCTGTGTGGGCAAGGTCTGGCCATCGCCACCGCCGCCATAAGGCGCGCAGGCCGTCAGGGACAAGCAGCACAGGCAATACAGGCCTATTGCCGGTAGGCTCCGAAAGATGGCCGCAGTGAATTTGGGTGCGAAAGCCGCGCTGTTCATAACTGTCCTTTGCTACTCCAAGCATATACAATAGTTTGAAAAAAACATAAAGTAAACGGGCATTTCCAGGTTTGCCGCCGTTGCCTCAAGGCAGGGCAGGGCTAAGCCCTGCACCCTTATTAGGGAGTGGCACGTTTTGCTTCGCCTGGCAGGGAGTCCCCCTGGTTGCCGGTGAGAGGTGTACGATAAAGGCGAGGCCCGCAGAGCGACAGGCCTACGGACTTGGAAGATGGAATAACGGTGAGAGGCACCGCCAGGAAGGCGGTGGCCCCGCAGGGGGAGCAAGCGGAAACCACGTTTTCCGCGCAGCGACCCTCGAACCCGGCACAGGACGTGCCGGTGAGAGGTATACGATGAAGCCCCGAGAGGTATACGATAAAATCCCGAGAGGTATACGATCGTGACGACAATCTCAATGCGAAATTATTCCAATGGGAGGAAAACATGAAATATGCCGAGTCAAAAAACTATATTTGCCCCCAGACCTTAAGCAGCGAGCAAAAGCCTTGCCTCGGCGCGCAGTGCGCGGCCTGGCGCTGGGCCGAACCCAAATGGGGCTCTCCCGAGCAGCGCCGTGGTTTTTGCGGCTTGGCCGGTGAGTGCAGGTACCCGCTCAATCCGGACAACGAGAGCATTGGCGGCTGATCTTCCGCCGTGGCGAGGGGGGAGCCGAACGTTGTCTTTAAAACAACTGCGCGGTCTTGATCAATAACAGGCGCTCAACGCCCAGGTCGGGGGTAACGGCCTGGACCAGGGCCAGAGGCGAGACGTAATTTTCGCTCCAATTCAGGCTCAAGTTTAAAGCTGCTGCGCCGGGCTTGTCCGCTACGGCGATCTCCGAGAAAAAAGCGCGCAAATCATATTCGCGGGGGCCTTTTTTTGTCTCTCTGGTCCAGGGGCAGGATTCAAGCGCGGCAAAATCGCGCCAGGCGGCCAGCAGCTCAGCCGGGTCCGGGTAGGTGGCGTCATTGGCGCGCACCGGCGGCAGGAAATTCAGCTCATAGGTTTCGGCCACGGCTTGCGGCAGGTGCTTGAGTCCGGGCATTTTTTCCGCCAGGAGCATCTGCATGCCGCGCGGCAGTTTGCCCTGCATGGCGGCGATTACTGCTTCGGGGGGCATAAATTCCCGCAGGGTTATTGCCAGCCATTCGGCCCGGCTGGCCACCCCCACCGGCAACGCCTTGCCGAAGCTCATGAGCGGGGTTGGGGAAAAGCCCTGGGAAAAGGCCAGCGGCACTTTGGCCCGGCGGAAAGCCAGATCAAAAATGGTTTGCAGCTCAAGCTGGCTCAAGCATACTGCCCGGCCTTCCTTTCGATACCACAGCCGGTAAGTGACGGCTTTGCGGGTCAGCTCCTCGGGCATGGGCGGCGGTGCAACTTTGGGCGGCAAGGGGATGCGCCCCTCTTCGTCCAGCTTGGGCGCATGGGTTTCCTGGTCGCGCTGCTGGCGGTTTAGCTGGTTGCAGACCGGGGCAGTCTCGCCGGATGTGTTTTGTTTAAGCAAAGACAAGGCCCCGTTGCGGTCGCAAACCCCGCAGGCTGCGCAAGCGGAGTAACGGCAATCTTCGGTGGTGGCTTCGGCCTGCGCTTTTTTTAGCTCGCGCAGCAGAAAATCGCGGGATATCCCGGAATTAATGTGCTCCCAGGGCAAGGGGGCGTCAATATCCCTGGCGCCGGTATACTCGGCAGCGGAAAGCCCGTTGGCTTCCAGCGCGGCCAGCCACGGCTCAAGGGTAAAACCGTCCATCCAGGAATCAAACAAAGCGCCGTTTTCGTACGCCTGTTCCACTACTCGGGCCAGACGGCGGTCGCCCCGCGAAAGGATGCCCTCGAGAAAACTCATCCGGGTGTCGTGCCAGCGCAATTTTACGCCTTTGTGGGCCTTGCAGAGGTCGCGCACATAATAGATGCGGCGCAGCATTTCCGCCTCGCTTATCTGCGCCTCCCACTGGAAAGGCGTGTGCGCTTTGGGCACAAACGGCGAGATGGAAGCCGTAACCTGAAGACGGCGCGCACCGGGCCCTGCGGCATCGCGCACTTTGCGGCACAGGTCCACTATGGCTTCCAGGTCTTGTTCGGTTTCCGTGGGCAGGCCGATCATGAAATAAAGTTTGACCTGCTGCCAGCCGTATTCAAACAGCTTTTGGGCGTGCAGGATGACCTCGTCTTCGGTGATGCCCTTGTTGATAACATTGCGCAGGCGCTGCGAACCGGCTTCCGGGGCCAGGGTTACCCCGGTGCGGCGCAGTGAAGACAGCCGCTGCATAATATCGTCATCAATGGAGCCCACCCGCAGCGAGGGCAGAGAAACAGATACCTGCTCGGCGGCGCAGCGCTCAAAGCAGCCCAGAAACAGTTCCTTGAGCGCGGAAAAATCGCCGCTGCTGAGCGATAAAAAGGACAGGTCGTCAAAGCCGGTGGTGCTCAGACAATCCTGCATCAGCTTGATGGTGTCCGGCACGGCGCGTTCTCTGGCCGGGCGGTAAATCATCCCGGCCTGGCAGAAACGGCAGCCCCGGGTGCAGCCGCGCGCAATTTCCAGGGCCAGGCGGTTGTGGATGGCGCCAAAGGGAATAACCTGGGAGAGCGGATATGGGGCCTGGTTGAAGTCCGCGATTATCCTGCGGTTGATTGCGGTGTCGGCGCCTGCGGAGAAAAGTTCCGGCACATAAACACCGGAAATGCCCGCTGCGGTTTTTAAAAAAGCAGCCCGGGTCCAGTCTTCCTTTTTGGCCAGGTCCAGGAGTTCCAGCACTTCGGGGAAAATTTCTTCACCTTCGCCCACCAGCATCAGATCCATGAACGGGGCCAGGGGTTCGGCTGCCAGGGTGCAGCCGCCGCCCGCCGCAATAATCGGCCCGTCGGAAAGCCTGGCTTCCCGACCGTTTATTTCTGCCCGGTCCTTTGCCCAGCGGGGCAGGCCGGACAAATCGAGCATAAACAGAATGTTTGTATAACAGAGTTCGTGCGTGACGCTGAAACCCAGAAAATCAAGCTTTCCCAGAGGCGTATCCGATTCCAGGGTGCACAGCGGCGCTCCGGCTTCACGGAGCACAGCGGCGGCCTCGCGGCAGGGGGTAAACACCCGTTCGGCCTGCCAGCCCTCGCGTTCATTAACCTGGCTGTACAGAATTTTTTGCCCCAAATAGGACATGCCCACTTCGTACATATCCGGAAAAGCCAGGCCAACGCGCAAGCGCACCTGGTCCGGGGGTTTGTGCACGGAGCCTTCTTCTATGCCCAGATAGCGGCTGGGCTTGGGCAACAGGGAAAGCAGAGCCTGCATAATTATTGTCCTGGTATTAAATGCGCTAAATATTTTACCGACAAGAAAAATCCGGCAAAAAAATCCGGTAAAAAAATCCGGGCGGACCGGAAAGCCCTGGTCCGCCCGGCATAATTGCTCGGCTGGAAAGGTTATTTTTTAAGCAGTTCGGAAATATTGGACAGGTTGCCGTCGCCCTTAAGGCCCATGGCCATGTTTCCGGAGGCGATGGTCAGGCTGGAGGTGGCCTCCATGTAACGGTCCTGAATGTCTTTGGGGCAGTTTTTGTACTCATAAAGCACGTGCTCGAAACTGATATAGCCGCTGAAATCCTGTTCAAAAGGATAACCGTAAGGCAAAAGCAGGATTTGCACGCCTTGTTCGGTGGGAATGGTCTGCAGGATAGCGACTTCTTTAAGGGTGTCGGATTCGGCATCGTACTTGCCGACAACAGTGTCACCGCCCACCAGTTTTACAAAGCGAATGTCATAAGCCATGGAGTTGCTCCTTAAAATTAATGCGCGAGCATTGCAGATTTGAAATGCCCTGCGTGGATTCGTCTGCGTAAATTGCGCAAAGTCCGGCGAAATCAGCCAGACCGATAGGTATACCTAGGTATTTGCACCGCAGTTGTCAAGGGCAGGGGATGATCCCCTGCACCCCAATTAGGGAGTGGTACGTTTGGGTATGCCCAACAGGGAGCGGCCTATGGAGTACCCCCGGCTGATGGTGAAAGGGCCGCACAGGACGTGCCGGTGAGAGGTATGCGATAAAATCAAAACCCCTAGCCCTTTTTCATGTTCCGGTACAAGGCAAAGATCATGCCGCCCAGCGCAAGCACACCCAGGCCAAGGGCGATCCAGAGCACAATCCGGACCTTGTCCACGGGTTCTTCCGAGGTTGGCGCAACCAGGGCCGCATCGCCGCCCAAGGTCTGCGGGCTGTCGTCAACGGCAACCACACGCACTTCAGACAAGCCCAGCAAGGCCGGGTCTATATCCGCGCTGATTCTGACAGTGCCGCTGCCGCAGGCCAGAATATACGGGCCAGGGGCCTGCGCCTGAAAAATCATGCCCGGTTGCAGGTAGAGCATTTTTACGGATATGTCCGCTTTGCCCCTTGCGCCCTCGGGCACTTCAACCCGCAAATAACGGGGCAATTCGGCCTGGATCAGCAAGGCCTCATTGGTTACCGGGCGTTGCCCCGCACTGCGGGCAATGCTGAACAGGTCCAAATTATTAAGATGCTGCCAGTCATCGTCCTGGTGCTGCTTGCCGAACAGGGACGCATGACGCCAGATAACCGGCGAGGCAGGGCTTATTTCCAGGCTGTTTACCCATTTGCGCCCGCCCAGGTCCAGTTCAAAGACCGCTGCCGGGTGTGTGTCGCGGCGCAGTACAGCTTCGGGAAGCGCTTGCAGCTCTTCTTCCAGGAGCTGGTATTCCGGCAGCTCAGAGCGTTGAACATCCACGGCAATATCCAGAAGTTCGGGCGCGGCATTCAGTTCGGGGAAAGATATCTTCAAGTACCGCCCGATACGCTGCCCGGATAATGAAAAACGTGTGCTGGCCAGACCGGGATCGCCTGCGCCGCCCTGTACCTGAGCCAGCGGGCCGTCCGCGATAACCTGCCAGTCTGCGGCGTTCAAGCTGTCGGCCTGTTCCACGCGCACCCTAACAATCTGGGTGAGTTCGTCCGCCTGCCAGCGCACAATAACCCCGGTGGCCTGGAGCCCGCTTTCGGGCAGTCCGGCCAGATAGGCGGTTACGATGGGGGACGGCTTTTCCGGTTCAAGTCTGGTTGCAGCCGTGTCTGCCTGCCCATCGACAATGATAACCGTGCTCGGCCCGCTGTCCGGGTTCTGGGGCTGGTCCATTTTTTGTAACGCAGTGATTTTTTCAGCCGGGATGCGTTCGTATTTTAAGGTGGTTGCCGGATAATAGGGCGCGGTGGGCAGGAGCATGTCCTCAGCGTTAAACACCGCCAAATCCTGCTGTCCGGGGTCTGTGCTTAGGGACAGGCAGGCGTCGGGCACAGCGAACCTGTATAGCAAACCGTCTTCCGGCACGGTTATTTCAAACCCTTGCGCAAAGTTTTGCGGTGCAGGCTCGGCCCCCGCCGCTGTCGGCAGGGCGCAGAAAACAACGATCACCGCCAAGAAAAAGATACGCATAAACTACTCCTGTTCGGGCCGGGCCGCCGAATTGCGGTTTTTGCCGCCCGGCACCGGGATGAAATATCCGGCGCAAATAAACAATACTCCGATGCCGAAATAAACGGCCACGCGGGCAAAGGTCGCCACATTGCGGGTGTCGATGAGCACGGCCTTCAACGCCGCAGCCAGCAACAGCAGCGCGCCGCAGATCCAGACCAGGCGCAAGGCCCGTTTGGAGCCAAGGAGCATGAGCGTGAAGCCGCAAACGCCCCAATACAGGGTGATGCTCACTTGAGCAACAGGCTCCATGATTATCGAGTCAATATACATGGCGTCAAAAAGCATTCCGGCAACGGCCCGCAAAATAATGCCGTGCCCGGCCAAAAAGGCCATGCCGCAGATAATTGCCAGACCGGGCAGGCCGGTGACGAAATCCACAGCCCGGTTTTGCTCCAGGCCGCGTGTTTTTTCACGCCAGAGCCAGAGGGTCAGGCAAATGAAAATAGCGCCCAAATCCAGCGGGTTGAGCAAGGGGATATAAGGCAAAGGTTCGGCCCAGGCCGGGCTGAACAAGGCGAAAACCTGCCAGATAAGCAGGTGAATGAACGGCAGGGCGGCGCAAATCCACCAGGCAGCGGCGCGGGCGCAGTTGCCAAGGGTTTGGTTGGCCGGGCCGTAAGCTTTAGCCGTAAATATGCTTGCCGCTATGGCCAGCAGAGAAAAGACCAGGGGCAGGTCCATGAACCAGGCGTCTGCAATGCCCTGGGCCGTGCTTGCGGAAACCGTTGCCGACAAGACCGTGGGCAGGCAGACCAGGGCAGCCGCATAGCCCAGGGCGGGCAACAGCAGCTTGCCCGTTTCGCTGATGCGGTTTTGCTCGCGCCGCGAAACCAGCCAGTCCAGCGCAAACGGCAGGCAGGCCAGCAACAGCGGCGTAAGCATGTGGATGAATTGGTCCCAGAGCAGCGCCATATAAGTAAGCTCATAATGGTCGGTGGCGACAATTACCTCAGCAATTGTGCGTATCGAATAAACCAGCGCGGGCAGCGCATAAACCAGGGGCAGCGCCAGCAAACAGCGCAGCTCCGGCCAATCAAGCCTGGCCCGCAAAAGCATGCTCAAACAGACAATGGCCGACAAACTTGCGGTGCTCCAGGTCAGGTTATTGGGCATAAGCTCAAACGACCAGTACAGACCGAGCAGCAGCCAGAAAGCGGCCAAAAGATATGTTCCGGCATGAACCGGAGGGTTGGCGCTCATCCGGCTGATAATCTCAAACCGGGACGTGCCCGACGCCTCTCCCCGGCAGCCCCAGGCCGCAGCCAGAGCCGATGCTGCGGCCAAAAGTGTGCCGGCCAGAAGATGAATGCGCAGGCCGCCCAGGCCGCCCCACAGGCTATCCCCGCCGCTATCCCCCAGGCCGGTATCCCAGGCCGTGCTGCTGACGTACTCTGCGCCGTAAACAAAACTGAGCACCGAGCCCACGAGCATGAGCGCAAAGCCGAGCGCCCGCGTGTAGCGGGTAATAACCGGCTGGTTGTGTCTGGTAATGAAAATAAACAGGCTGCCTTCCACCACCCAGACCACGCCGAGATAAAAGAGCATGGCGTTGCGGGCAAATCCGGTGTCCAGGCCGCCGAACAATAAAGCCAGGTTAAGCCCGGTTACAGCCAGGGTAAAATATATCTGGGCGTCAATCTGCCGCAAGGCGTCGTTGCTTTTCCAGATGCGCTGCGCGCCCAGCAAATAAATGAAACCCAGCCCCAGGCCGCTGAGGGCCATGGCAAAGGGCAGATGCCCGACCACGGTCAACTGATAGATGAGAAAAACCGCCGGAGTGGCCAGGGCCAGAAAATAATGGGTGTGCTTGGCATTGAAAATTTTGCGCGCCAAAGACATGGATTCGGCTGCATCATCCATATTGCTTTCCGCAACGGCGGCCTTGCGCATCTGCCAGGCCAGCCAGAGATAGGAAAGGGTAAAGACCAGCAGGAACGGCTCCACCGTAGTCCAGAAGTCCGGCTCAAATGAGCGCACCCCCCATAAACCGCCAATGCCGTAAGTGAGTATAAACCCGGTCAAACAAAGATGCGGCCAGGGGCGGAAGCGGGTGATGAGCATGATGCCCAAATTAAGCGCGATATAGACCGAAAACAGGGCAACATAATTGCCCGAGCCGTCGGAAAGCAGCACCGGCGCGAGAAAACCGGAGACCATGGAAACATGGGCCAACCAGGTAGCGTTTTGCAGCACAGCCAAAATTGAACCAAGCGCTACCAGAAGCAGCAGCAAGGGCAGGCCCACGGCGGCGGGCAGCATGTTGTGGAGCTTTACCGCCGCAATAACCACCAGGTAAAAGGCAGCCACGCCGCCGCCCTGCATGATTTGCCCCAATTGCGGCTTGCTCTCCCGGCTGCGCCAGCCAAAGCTGAGCAGGGCCAGGCCCAATAACGCGCCAGAGGCCAGCCGTAGCGACGGCGTATACCAACCGGCGTCAATGGCCAGTTTGGCCAGAAAAACCAGCCCGAAAAGCAGCAAAATAGTGCCGCCCAACACCCACATATTGCTTTTGCGAATCAGCCCTTGCGCCCATTTAAAGGCATCGGCAATGGGGTCGGAAACCTGCGGCAACTGAGCCTCGGCCAACACCTGCCCGGAGGCTTGGGCCGGGATTTCTCTTTTTTCCGGAAGCGGCGCAGGAGCCTTTGCGGTTGAAACGGTTTCGGCATAGGCCGCCGTCAAACTGTCCAGGGACGGTAAAACGGCCTCGGGCTGAATTTGTGCAGGCTCTATGGGTGCGGTTTCCGGCGGCATGGCCTCCGGTTTTTCAGCTACAGCCGCAGTCTCCTGGGCAATTTCCTGAACAAGTTCCTGGGCAATTTCCTGAGCAGGCTTTGGGGCAGGCTGCGCGTCTGCTTGAGCCGGAAGACCGGACTCCAGACGGGTCAGGCGCTTTTCCAGTTTGGACACCTGCCATTGCAAATATTCTTCCTGCTCCCGGACTTTGATTTTAAGCCCGGATAACTTGACCAGAACTATTATCGGCACGACCACCAGCCAGAGCAAACTGATCAGGCCCAAAAAGACCAATTCATCCATGCCTATACTCCTCCATGACCATACTCCTTCATGAGCATACTCCGCAGTGACCTTACTCCGCAGTGTCCGGCATAGTTATCATGCAGCCCTGGCCGCGGCAAGAAATGCCTGGAATAAAGATTGAGGCCGGTCAAAAGGTTGTGCTATATGAAAAAACAGGAAGCCGGGCAGGCTGTCGCCGCGGCACATTTGTGCCGGGGAGGAAAGTCCGGGCTCCGCAGGGCGCGATGCTGGGTAACCCCCAGGGGGAGCGATCTCCGGAAAGTGCCACAGAAAACAAACCGCCACGCGTTTTCGCGGGGTAAGGGTGAAAAGGTGGAGTAAGAGCCCACCGGCTGTTGCGGTGACGCGCAGGCCAGGTAAACCCCATCGGGAGCAAGACCAAATAGGAAAGTGTTACGGTCGGCCCGACCAATGCTTTCGGGTAGGTTGCTTGAGGCAAACAGTAATGTTTGCCCTAGAGGAATGACAGCCGCCCCGCCGCCAGGCAGGGAACAGAACCCGCCGTCAGGCAGGGAACAGAACCCTCCGCTAGGCAGGGAACAGAACCCGGCTTATCGCCCGGCTTCCTTTATCGTATACCTCTCGGTCCCGCCGTCCTGGCGGGACACTCGAGGGTCGCTTGTGAAAAACGTCGTTTTCACTGCGCTCCCGCTGCGCGGCTGCCGCACGTCCTGTGCGGCTTACTCCCTCCGCCAACTTGCAGTAACGCCTTGCGCGGCTTACTTTCACCGTCAACCTGAGCAACGCCTTATGCGGCTTACTCTCTCCGTCAATTTGCAGCAACGCCTTATGCGGCTTACTTTCACTGTCAATTTGCAGTAACGCCTTGCGCGGCTTACTTTCACTGTCAATTTGCAGCAACGCGCTGCGCGGCTTACTTTCACCGTCAACTTGCAGTAACGTCCTGTGCGGCTTACTTTCACTGTCAACTTGCAGTAATGTCCTGTGCGGCTCCTCCCTCCTGTCATTCTGAGGCGAAGCCGAAGAATCCATCTTCGTTCTTACCCACTTTCAATTGGGGTTCAGGAGGGGGAGAGTTTGAGAG
>CAZNBK010000056.1:0-11378 GCA_964571105.1 uncultured Desulfovibrionaceae bacterium | reverse complement strand
CTGACGCGCTGCGGACCTCATCCGTACCCCTCGTTTGTTAGCACACTTGGGTAACGGCTGCTTCGCCGCTGGAGGCCCCAATCTCGCGGGCGTTGCTGCGCTCCGCTTAGCACCGCCAGAGCATTTTACCAATGTATAATTTCAATGTTAAAATGCTCTAAAAGTAAACCATAGCCTATCCTGCAACGGCAAAAAGGTTTAAGCAAGGCTGGAGCATTCAACAATGGATCTTTTACAATTATTGAATTTTAAGCACATAGCCGTTCAGTGCCACGACAATCCCGATGCCGATGCCATTGCTGCGGGTTTTGCCCTATACCGTTTTTTTAAAAACCACGGCAAAAAAACCGCCTTGTTCTATAGCGGCTCCAAAAAAGTGAGCAAGCCTAACCTGGTCAATATGCTGCAATTGCTGGACATTCCCTTGGAGCATTGCCCAGACCCGGTTGCCTGGTCAGACCTGCTTATTACCGTGGATTGCCAGCACGGCGCGGGTAATGTTTCGCCCATGTCCGCGCCGCATCTCGCGGTCATCGATCATCATATCGAAGAATTTACCCCGCCGCCGTTGCACGATATTCGCCCGGATCTGGGAAGTTGCTCCACCTTGGTCTGGAAGCTGCTCGGCGATGTGGGCTTCGCCATAGACCGCACCTTGGGCACGGCCCTGTTTTATGGCCTGTATACAGACACCGGGGCGCTTTCCGAAGTGCGCCACCCTCTGGACCGCGACTTGCGCGACTCTCTGCCGGTCAATGAACGGATTTTAAAAACCCTGAAAAATTCCAACCTGTCCCTGCACGATCTGGACCTGGTCTCCAGCGCGCTAAAGGGCCTGCACTTCGACCGGGCAGGCCGTTTCGCCCTGGTCAGCTCCGCCCCCTGCGATCCCAATGTGCTGGGCTTTGTCAGCGACCTGATCTTGCAGGTGGACAAGGTGGACACCGGGGTGGTCTTTTGCGAAGTGCCCGGCGGCATTAAATATTCGGTGCGCACCAAGGCCAGGGAAGCCAAAGCCGCACATATCGCCGCCTGGCTGGCGTCCGGCGGCCTGGGCTCGGGCGGCGGGCACGCGGAAAAAGCCGGAGGCTATATCAGCTGGAAAAACCTGCTGGAAACGGAAAACAGCACTGACCTGGTTGAGTTTTTCCGCGATCGACTGGTCCGCTATTTCAACAGCTATACGATTATTGACTGCGCCAGCCCCGGCATTGACCCGAAAAATTTTTTGCAGTCCACGCCCATCTGCGAGTATGCGAAACTCCCGGTCCAGTTGGCCTATGTGCCCTGCGCCGACCTCATTCCCGAGCTCAGCTCGGGCCTCAACCCGGACTTCGAGCCTGACCCCAATGGAGGCCGCACCCAGTTATATATCCGCATGCTCGAAGGCGACATCACCATTGACGCCGCTGCGGATATTCTACTGATGATCGGCCTGCGCGGCGAAGTCTACCCGATCAGCGCGGAAAAATTCCGGGCCTCGTACATTCCCACGGAAAACCGGGCCGAACTTGCTTTTGAATATGACCCGGTAATCCTGGACAAAAACAACCACACCCGGGTCGCTTTAAAGCCGCATTGCCGGACCTGCCTCGGGCGGGGCAGCGGCCTAGTGCGGGCGGCCAGGCTTGAGCAGGGGCTGAAGCTGTTTACCTGCTGGGACAACGACAATTATCTTCTCGGCGAGCCTGGAGACTGGCTGGTCTGGTCCCCTGCCGATCCGGCGGACATGTATATTATTACTGCGGATATTTTCCCCTGCTTGTACACGGCAACGGAAAAACCACGAGCTGAGGATTATACCGGCAGGCAGCTGGCTGAACTGCCCGGCTCGCAGCGGGTGCGCAAAAAACCGCAACAGGTAAAGGTTATTTTCGCCAAAGCGGCAGGGGTTGTGCAAACCTTGGAAGGGCCTGTTAAATATTCTCCCGGCACTGCCCTGCTCACTGCGGAAACAGGCGAAACCTGGCCGGTGACCCCGGAACACTTCCGCACAGCCTATGCCCCGACGCCCGGCGGCGAATACACACAAGACGGGGCTTTTATTGCACAACCCACAGAAGCCTGGGCATGGCGCCCGGATCATCTGTTTTGCGTCAGCCTGGAGAACGGCTCCATACTTACGGGCCGCCCCGGCGACCATTTGCTGCAGTATTCCGACAATTCATACGGGATTGTGGCCGCGCGCCTCTTTCCCGAGCTTTACGAACCAATAACTGAAGTTTGAGGGGCCGAGAACATGGGGTACGATATTTTTGTCAGCTATTCCAGCCAAGACAAGCACTTTGTGGATGCCCTGGTCAACCACCTGGAAAACCTGAAAATTCGCTGCTGGTACGCGCCCAGGGATATCCCGCCGGGGGTGACCTGGCCCAGCGCCATTACTACGGCCATCCGGGAAATCCCGGTTATGGTCCTGGTCTTCTCCGCTTCGGCCAACAACTCACAGGAAGTCTCCCGCGAACTGACCTTGGCCTCGACCAATAAATGCCTGGTTATCCCGGTGCGCATTGAAAATGTGCCCCCGAGCACCGATCTGGAATACTACCTGACCAACCGGCATTGGCTGGATGTTTATGGTCTGGAGAATGAATCCGCCTTCACCCAGGTGAGCGAAGTGGTCATGCGCTACGAGCACCTCTTCCACAAAGACGGGGAGACCGCCGCCTCGTCCGGCTCAGTCACTGTCAAAGCAGCCCCCAAGCCCGCGCCCAATGTTGTCCCTGCCGCCAGTGCAAAACCCCGCCTCGGCTTAGCCCGCCCCTTAGGCCTGGCCCTGGCCTGTTTGCTGGCAACGGCATGTTTCTTCTGGTATTACAACCAGCCCGGACCGGACCAGTTGCTGCCGGCCCCCAATGTCGCGGTCTACTATTACAGCAATCCGGAAAACATCACCGTGCGCACCCTGCGCCTTGACCGCGAAGACTCCGACCAGTTTCTGGTAGAGATCAGCGGCCTGAACGACCGGCACGACGGGCGGATTTTCCTCTGCCGCCAAGTCTCCAACGACATTGAAACCGAATATGCGTTCAGCGCCCAGATCAATGGCCGGGAAGAAATTTTATTCCGCGTGAACATGGGCCGCGGCACTGTCCATAAACCCGGCTCCATGGACCGCTATTATGTGGATTATATAAAGAGCAGCGATGCCTGGGTAGACGTTCAGGACTTCTACGCTGCCTATCTGGCTCAGGAGCAACGGTAAACCGGGGGAGGAAACCTCTAGAGCATTTAGCATTAATCTTCAAACGTGTTGCAAGAGTTGGGGTCGCCAAAATCATAGCCGCGTTTAAACCAGTCGCGGCGTTGTTCAGAGGTGCCGTGAGTGAAGCTGTCCGGCACCACCCGCCCGCCGGATTCCCGCTGCAAACGGTCATCCCCGATGGCCTGGGCCGTGCGCAGGGCTTCATCAAGGTCACCCGCTTCAAGGATGCCTTCCCGGTTCATGTAATAGCCCCAGACCCCGGCAAAACAGTCGGCCTGCAACTCAAGCTTGACCGAGAGCTGGTTGGCCTCGCGCTGTGAGGCGCGAGACTGCAATTGCCGGACTTTTTGGTCAATGCCCAAAAGATGCTGAACGTGGTGCCCAACTTCGTGGGCGATGACATAGCCCTGCGCGAAATCTCCGCCGCCGCCCAGGCGGTTTTTCATGTCCTGATAAAAAGACAGGTCAATGAACACCCGCTGGTCCTCGGGACAGTAAAACGGCCCCATGGCGGCCTGTCCGTAGCCGCAGGCGGTGTCGGTAACCCCGGTGTACATAACCAGGCGGGGCGGGGCATAGGTTTCGCCCGTGTTCTTGAAGATCTCCCCCCAGGTGTCTTCTGTGGTTTTAAGAATCACCGAGGTAAATTCGGCCATTTCCTCTTCCTGGGGCGAGGGGGTGTACGCCTGGCCGGAAGAATCGGAGTAAACGCCCATATCGCCGGTGAGGATGGGAGTAAGGTCAATGCCGTAGTATCCGGCCACCACAACCACAACAAGGGCGAGAATGCCTACCGGGCCCCTAACGGGCATGCCGCGTCTGCCGCTGCCCTGGCCCCGCCGGTCTTCCACATTGCCGCTGCCGCCCAAATTTTGCCACCGCATAGGGCTCTCCTTAATTCAGGTTGTTACCGTCAGCACTGCCATAACCGATAGTACAACCAAAATAACAAGCTGTACTATAAAGTAAAGGCCGCATCGCGCGGGGCGCTGCGCGGGTCTTTGTCCGGTCCGGCTAAAAACCCAGGGTTAAAACTGCGCCTTGAGCCGGTTGTCGATGATCATTTGCCGGATCTCCTCGGGCAGCGGCTCAATGTGTATCTGGGCGCTGTTGCCGTATACGCGCAGCTCCACGTAGTAAACACCTCCGGGCGGAAAATCATAGACCAGTTCGGCCGGGGCTTCGGTGCGGACGTATTCATGGATATGGGTGTTGCCTTCAAACCTGATGGAGCTCTGGTTGATGCTCATGCCCAGCAGGTGGCGTCCGGGCATGACGTCGACGGTGTAGATGGAGGTCATGCCGGTATTGCCGGATAGACGCAGGGCCGGATTGAGGTTGCGGTCATCGTCCATGATCTGAACGCCGTCTATGTACAGACCGTTTTGCGACGATACCGCAATGGTCGCCACTGCGGACTGGTCTCTGATCACCTGGTTGTCGGTATAAGCCAGGACCGTGGCCGCGTCTTTGTACACCATCCCATACAAGGCCCCACAGCCGGTAAGCATAACCACAGCCCAAAGACACATTGCCGGTAAGCAAATTCTGCTCATGTTTTCCTCTCCGCTAGAGTAGTTTAATGATTGGCAGCTGCCCGCTCGCGCAAGCGCTTTTGACCAGCCGCGCAAGTGCTTTTTTGATAAAAGCAGATAAGTCCCGCTATTTCAAGGATAAATACAGCACGGATATTACCGGCCCGACAGGCTTGCCAAGGCTGAAAACTAAAGATACTCAAGATGGCGGCGCGGTAATGCCCCCGCCGGATATTACCCCAAGGACTCCGCCTATGCATAAGCGACAGTTAAAAAGCCTTCCGGTGCTCATGCACCACCTGGTCAGCAATGACACCACCCATATTTCGGTCAGGCCGGAATATTTTGAGCAGCAGTGCCGCTTGTTGGCAGAAAACGGCTGGTTCGGGGTGGGTTTGCAGGAAGCTGAGGACTTTCTCCTGCACGGCGCGCCCCTGCCGGAAAAGTCCTTTTTACTGACCTTTGATGACGGGTATCTGGACAATTATGTCCACGCCTGGCCGATCATGCGCAAATACGGGCACAAAGGGGTTGTTTTTGCTGTAACCCACAGGCTAGATCAGGCGCAGCAGGATTGCGCCGCGCAAAACCCCGGAAGCCAAACCCCGGTCTGTACCCCCCTGGCCCGTCCCACCCTGATTCGCCCCACTCTGGCCCGCCCCACCCTGGAAGACGTCTGGGCCGGTCGCTGCGCCAGCGAGGACATCGCCGGGGTGGACCGCCTGTATCATCAGGATGGACTAGGGTTTACGGTTAGAAAAGATCTGTTCATGAATTGGGACGAGGCAAGGCTTATGGAGCAAAGCGGGGTCATGGCCATTGCCGGGCACTCGCTTCGGCACGGCAGTGTCTTTGTGGGCCCGGAATTTTCAGGATTCCAGCAGCCGGGCAATATTACCCGCACCTTTTTGCAAACCACACCGGCCTCCTGTTTCGGCCTGCCGGATTTTGAGCGCGCCCCCGAACTCGGGCACCGCGCCTTCCTGCCCAACCCGGACCTTGTGGAAGACATTAAAAACCTGGTGCCCCAGGAAGAGGCCTTAGCCCGAGACTTTTTTGCCTCACCCAAACAGGTCCGGTCACTGCAAACATTGCTGGAAAAATATAAAAACAATCTGGGCGAGTATGAAAGCCCGGAGGCGCAGATTACACGCCAGCGCGATATTATGCGGGAAAACCAGGCCGTGCTGCGCCGCGAGCTGGGGCACAGCGTCAGAAGTTTTTGCTGGCCCTGGGGCAGTTTTTGCGAACCGGCCAGGGAGCAGGGCCTGGCCGAGGGCTTTGCGATTTTTTATACCACCAGGCCCGGCATCAACCGCCCCGGCGAGCATCTGGCCGTGAGCCGCCTCAAGGTGAAAGACAGAAACGACGCCTGGCTGCTAAAACGGCTGCGCTTATACAGCCGTCCGCTCCTGGGCGCCCTGTATCTGAAAATGCGTCTGTAAAAAGCGTAAACTTGCGCGGATTGCAGAAGCTTATTTTGCCATGATCTGCTCGTAAACCTTATCGGTCTCGTCGATCATTTTCCGGATGGAATAAAAATCCGTTTCCGCTTTTTTTCTGGCCGCGATTTTCATGGCATCCAGCTCTTCGGGCGACAGGGCCAGAATGGCCCGCAATGCCTCCCGGATTGACTCCGGGTCTTTCATTTTGGTTACCCAGCCGGTCTTTTCATCCACAGTATTCTTCAAAATAAAAAAATCGCTGGTAATGACGGGCAAGCTCATGGCCATCATTTCGCGACAAGCAAAACTCAGGGTTTCCCGGTAAGACAATACAAATGCGACATCCGCTTTTTCCAGCTCCGGGCGTGGGTCCGCAACAAAATCAAGGCGGGAAAAATTGCAGAGCTGCGGGGCTTCGGCCATTTCCCTGGCCATATCCGGCTCGTCCCTGGATAGCAGAACCACCGACAAGCGGCTTTTTTCTTCTTCGTCAAGTCCGGCTACGGCTTCAACCAGGTGATGCCAGCCTTTATGCCGCGCCCCTCCCGCCGTGCTGATCAACGTCAGTTGATGCCCTGTCCGCACCGACTCCTTCCTTTGCCAATAATCCAAATCAATGCCGTTGTAGATCACATGAAACCGGGGATTACTTTTATCCAAGCCCAAATGCTCAATAATATCCCCCACAAAAATCACGGCATCATTAAACCGGTTCATCCGCCATTTGGAAGAAAAGTTTTTAAATTTAAAGGTGTTGTGCTTGGTAAACACCGACTTGAACCGCTTGCCAATAAGCAACGACGTATATACCAGCAGCCAGTTGTCTCCGGCGCCGTTGGTGTGCACGATATCAATATCGTTCTCCAAAATGACTTTTCTGAGCTTGAAGATATTTTTAACGATTCGTTTGGCCTGCTTTAATTTGCCGGGAAACTCCATATCGATGAGGTTAGGAAAGCCGCGCTCCTGCAAAGTTTTACATAAAAGACTATCTGCCGGGCAAGCCACGAACTTGTTGTGTTTCTCATTTTCCAAAAGCGACAGGACATACCTGGTATGCCCGCCGCCATGGCCATGGTGGAAATTGGTGTATAAAATATTCATTCCGGATGTACTCTTGAATCAACCACTTATAGCACTTAACGGTCGGAAAAATCGCCTGTGCCAATTTCTCGGGTGGCACCTAGTGAAACAGAATGCCGGAGCATTTCGTCAGTATGGATAGTTTGAAAGTTGAGGCGCCATAAATACAGACCCTGCCGTACTCGGCCAACAAACTATAGCCGCAGGCTTGGCGAAAGTCCAACCGCTTGGCTTGGGCGCGGACAAATATAAAATCCCCGGAAAGGCCGAGGGGAGGGGCAGTAATTGTTGAGCATGCAAACTACACGGGGAGCCAGAGTGTCTGGCCCACCGTGTAGTATGAATTTTAAAATTAGACTCGAATGTGAAATTTACTGAGTTATGGGAGCATTTATCTCGCAAAGCTTGCGAACAACAAAGACATAGTTGGGAATTTTAGTTTCTATCAGAAAAGCCTCAAATGAATCTTCTGGTAAAAGGCTGTTTATTAAATTCCAAATAGCAAATTTTGGTTTGTCAATATCCTCAATGACAATATATCCACCAACTTTGACTGCCTCCAAAGCAAATATGAGCGTATTTATGTTAGCCCCAGGGCAATGCAAACCGTCATCTATTATTACTTCATATTTTTTTTTATTAAATTTGTCATTCATCTTACTGAAAGACTCTAAATCCAGCTGGTCGACCTGCGCAGTTTCAATCCGTTCCTCACTGAAAAGAATGTCGGTGTCTATATCGGCGCCATATATACAGCATGATGGAAGATAGTCACGAAAAGCGCGTAAAGAAGCACCGGGACGTCCGTCTTTCCCCATGGACGAAACAAGGACGGGATTGTTTGTTCCCACTCCTATTTCCAGAATAGAGCTATTCTCTTTAAGCTCTGAAAATACTCTGCAATAGATAGGTGTATAGCCATTTCCTGCTTTATCTGACCCGTATTTATTGAAAAGAGTCTCTAATTCTTTTGTATTATATCCGCTTCCAAAGCAATCAATAGACACAACGTCCTTTTTCTTAATTTGCCCAGCCCGGTCAAGCAATGCGTAAAGATTTGCAGGGAATGAATTTGCTCCAGAAAAAGTTAGTTCCGGATAGCGCCAATAGTTTCTGGAATATGGGTAAAATGTTGAGAATGTATTTGAAAGAAACCTTTTTATTCTTTTCCTGAATATGTATTTCCCAAAACGCTCAAGGCTCATAACTTCCCTCGCATGTATGCATTTCATATCATTTACAACCGCTTAGCCAACGTTTGTACCACCCAAGCAAGCGCCTACAAAGTGATACATCCCCTGCGGGGTAGTGCCCAAGGGGCACAGCGTTGATTTTTTCCTGCGCCATGCGGCTTATACAAAGGCTTTTAAAGCTTTCTATTTTTTTATAATGCCCAGTTTACGCCCCGCAGCACGGAGCAGCATACCGCCAATGCCATATTCTAAAAGTTCTTTTGCATGTCTCCGGTGTCGTGGATTTTTTGAATAATACTTAACGAATGCCATCCCGTCAGAACAATAGGCCTTGGACATGCGGTCAAACATATCCGCTGCAAACGGCGTCATTGCGTAGTATTTCCAGAAAAGTAGGTGGGCCGGGAAAAACGCTTCATCTGGTTTGGAAACATAATGAAAGGTTGTATTGTCCAGGTCGGAAATGCCAAGATGCAACGATTTGTTCCACAAATTGAAGCGGTCATCCAAAACCAGCACCCCGTGAGGAGACATGGCGGCCACGCTGTTGATAATGTCCATGTCCATGTAGGGCAATCGTATATTATCGTTCACAGCCGCAACTGTTTTTTGAACAAAAATGTTGGAATTTCCGGAAATTTCACTTAATTGCTTCAAATTAATAAGTAAAAGTCCGGCGCTGAGGTAGCTATCCGGCACGAGCCCAAGGTACTTAATTGTTTCTTTAAATCTTCCGGCTGGTCGACCATTTTTCCAATAAGGTCCATAATCCAGGGTTGATGCGAATAAGCGGTCGCCCAAAGGTTGATCATAGAGATCCTTTATGTCACGGTTTACTATAACGTCACAGTCAAGATAGATGGCTTTGTCCGCTTTTACAAATTCATGGATATAAAACCTGTACGTTGAGCCAAGATGGAAACGAGTACATATTTTTTGAGCGACATCAGGGTCCAAATCCGGAACTTGATGGAACTGAATATTATGCCCATAAGAAACGCATAAATTTTCAAGGTGCTTTTTGCCGTGCTCAATAGTCGAGTCGTGCAGAATATGCACAATCAGTTGCTCTTGAGTATTTTCAAAAATTGAGAGCAGTGTGACATACGGGTTGATGAAATACGACCCGCTGTCATCACGGAAACATAGTGCCAGATCTATAGCCATGATACCCCGCACAAATTGAAGGACAAATTAGATTAGAAACTAGCCGCCAGAGGATAAGCAGAGAACTCGTGGTTGATTAGCCCGTCATAAAGACTGAACATCCTGGCAGCGTTGGCATCATTATATAGGGATTCTGGGAAGTCAAGACTTCCTTGCCGGTCAGCCGCAGATATTTCGCGCTGCTTTACAGCCCCAACTTCTCACCAGAGCATTCGATATTTGAAAAAGTCCAACAGATAAATACTCTGACGGCATTAAATGAAGTGCTATGCCGCCCCCGACAAAGGTTTAGGTGTTAAGCTTTGCAGGAAAGCAATACTGCACATCGCCGCAAGGCAATCCCCCAGGGGTAATGCTCTGGGCATGCCGCAGTTCAATCCACTTTCGCCTAAACCTTTGCCAAGCGGTAAATACTGGCTGGTTTTTATAAACAGACCGAAACAAACACCTCAGGTAATGGACGCCTCATAAATGCTTTTTATGGAAGCGGCCAGCGCGGCATTGAATTCCGCGTCACTTTGCCCGGCGCTAAGCCCTTCCACAAGCGCCCTTGAAAAACTGGCGATAAGGCCGTGATTGCGGGCCAGTTTTTCATTGGCTTCGGCCCGGCTAAAGCCCCCGGACAGGGCTACCACCCGAAGCACATGGCTGTCCTTCATCAGCTCGGCGTAAAAATCGTCTTTCACCGGAATGGTCAGCTTGAACATGACCTTGGTTTTGCCGTCCAGAGCCGCCAGGCCTTTAAGAAGCTCCTGCTTGAGCAGGCGTTCGCACTCAGCCCGCTCCGGGCTCTTGATATCCACTTCCGGCTCCAGAATGGGAATGAACCCGGCAGCGGCAATCTGGCGGCCAACTTCAAACTGCTGGGCCACGTTGGCGGCAATGCCCTGTGCATTGGCCTCTTTGATCAGGGAGCGCATCTTGGTGCCGAAAATATTCTTCGCCCTGGCCTGGGCCAGCAAGTCCGGCAAATCGGGCATGGGTTTCATAAGCTGCACGCCGTCGCTTAAGTCCGCCAAACCTTTGTCTACCTTAAGAATGGGCAAGATGCGTTTTTTTTGCCACAAATAGTCTGCGGCAGGCAGGCCATCCACGTCGCGGTTCATGGTGTTTTCAAACAGGATGGCCCCCAGCACATAATCGCCGGTAAAGGCCGGGCTGGCCATTATCCGGGTACGCATGGCATGGACCAGGTCATACATGGCTGCCTCGCCGGAATAACTGTCTTTGGGCACGCCGTATTGCTCCAGAGCCCTGGGGGTGCTCCCCCCGCTCTGGTCCAGGGCGGCGATAAAGCCTTTGTCCTCATGCATGCGCTTGAGTTGTTCCTGATTCATGGGTCCCTCCCTTGGTTAATTGTGCTGTCATTTCTGTCCGGGCAAGCCGGGTCGGTTCAAGTATGAAGCGGGCCGCAATAATTGCGGCGGCTATTTGAAGCGCTGCGTAGCGCTAGAAAAAAAATTATGTATGCTTATATAAAAATATAGCAGGTTTGTTGGCAAAAGCAAAGGAGGCCCGTTATGCAGCTTGTTCTGGTCCGGCACGGTGAAAGTGAATGGAATCGCCTCAATCTGTTTACCGGCTGGCATGATGTTGATTTGTCGGAGCAAGGCCGCTCCGAAGCCGGGCAGTGCGGTCGGCTGTTGCGGGAGGAAGGTTTCGATTTTGACGTCTGTTACACGTCCTATCTCAAACGGGCCATCCACACGCTTAATTATATGCTGGAAGAAATGGACCGGGAGTGGCTGCC
>CAZNBK010000055.1:0-11409 GCA_964571105.1 uncultured Desulfovibrionaceae bacterium | reverse complement strand
CAGGCCGCCTTGTGGCTGCCCAGGAGGGTATTGTGGACATGAGCGGCCCCGGCGCCGACTACACTCCGTTTTCTAAAACCCGTAACCTGGTTGTTGTGCTTACCCCGCGCGACGGCGTAAAGTTGCATGAAGCCGAGCAGACTTGTCGTATTGCCGGTTTCAAGACTGCACATTACCTTGCCGCCAGCTGCAAAAACGCCAAAATCGACTCGGCGGAAACCTTTGATTTCCCGCCCCTGACCCAGGCCATGCAGGCCCATCCCGGCCTGCCCAAGGTTGGTTATCTGTATATGCTGCAATCCCAAGGTCTTTTGCACGACACCTGGGTTTACGGCGTGGATGCCAAAAAAACTCTGCCCTCCATGCTCAGCCCCACGGAAATCATGGATGGAGCCATTGTCTCCGGAAACTGCGTTTCTGCCTGCGACAAAAACAATACCTACGTGCACCAGAACAACCCCATTATCAAGGCGCTGTTCAAGCGGCACGGCAAAGACCTGAACTTCGTGGGCGTGGTGATCAGCAATGAGAACGTGACCCTGGCGGACAAGCAACGCAGTTCATCTTTCGCGGTAAACCTGCTGAAAATGCTGGGCGTGGACGCGGCGGTCATTTCCGAAGAAGGCTTCGGCAACCCCGACGCTGACCTGGTGCTCAACTGCGTTAAAGCTGAACGGGCAGGTATAAAAACCGTGCTGGTTACAGATGAGTTCGCGGGCGCTAACGGGGCCAGCCAGTCGCTGGCCGACTCCTGCCAGGAAGGCACGGCAGTGGTTACCGGCGGCAACGCCAACATGACCATTGTGCTGCCGCCCATGGATAAAATCATCGGGGACATCGGCCAGGCCGACGTCATCGCCGGCGGGTTTTTCGGCTCCAAGCGCGACGACGGTTCTTTGGAAGTGGAAATTCAGGCCATCCTGTGCGCTACCAACGAACTCGGCTTTAACAGGCTCGGCGCCTACACCATATAAGGGAGAGCAACATGGCATATCGTGTAATCCATTACATCAACCAGTTCTTCGGCGGCATCGGCGGCGAAGAAAAGGCTGATATCCCCCCGGAAGTGCGCGAAGGCTTCGCCGGTCCGGGTATGGCTCTGAGTAAAGGGCTGGACGGGAAAGCGGAAATTGTCGCCACCATTATCTGCGGCGACAACTACTGCGTTGGCAATCAGGAAGAAATTGCCAAAGTAATCGCAGAAACCATTAAAAAATACAATGCGGACGCCCTGATCGCCGGGCCTGCCTTTAACGCCGGACGTTACGGCATGGCTTGCGGCACGGCCTGTGCGGCTGCGGCTGCTTGCGGAGTGGTGACCCTGACCGCCATGTTCCCGGAAAACCCGGGCGTGGAAATGTTCAAGGGCGCTACTTACATCCTGCCCACGGCCGACAGTGCCCGGGGCATGGGCCAGGCAATTGGCGCCATGACCGGTTTTTTGACCAAGCTCCTCAATAAAGAAACGCTGGGCAACCCGGAAGAGGAAGGTTATATTGAACGCGGCGTGCGCATCAACAAGTTCTATGAAGAAGTCGGCGCGGAACGTGCCGTGGCCATGCTTCTCAAGAAGATTAAGGGCGAGGAGTTTCGCACCGAGTACAAGATGCCCGTGTTTGACCGCGTTACCCCGCGCCCCGGCGTGAAGGACATGAAGCAGGTTACGGTGGCTCTGGTGACCTCCGGGGGCATTGTGCCCAAGGGCAACCCGGACCACATCGCGGCCTCCAGCGCGCGTAACTACGGTGAATACGATATCGACGGCGTTTCCGATCTGACCGACAGCGCTTATCAGACCGCGCACGGCGGTTATGATCAGACTTACGCCAACCAGGATCCGGATCGCGTGCTGCCCGTTGATGTGCTGCGCGACATGGAAAAAGACGGCAGCATCGGCAAACTGTACCGCTATTTCTACTCCACAGTGGGCAACGGCACTGCCGTGAACAGCTCGAAAAAATGGGGCGAAGAAATAGGTCAAAAATTGCGCGATGCGAACGTTCAGGCGGTTATCCTGACATCCACGTGAGGAACCTGTACGCGTTGCGGTGCAACGCTCGCAAAAGCTATTGAAGATGCGGGAGATATGCCTGTTGTGCATATGGCCTCCATTGTGCCCATTTCTCAAAGCGTTGGAGCAAACCGGATTATCCCCACGGTGGCCATTCCCCATCCGTTGGGCAACCCCGCTCTGTCGCCGGAGGAAGAAAAGGTTCTGCGCCGCCAGTTGGTGGAAAAGGCCCTGACGGCCCTGCAGACCGATGTGACCGAACAGACGGTGTTCTAGGCACAGGATAGAATGAATACTGCCTCCGGCGGGCATGGGGATAGTGCCCCAGCCGCCGGAGGCGCAAAAAATCCTTCCTGCAGGTTATAAGGAAATTACTTATGGAAGAACGAGAGTTGGTGATTATCGGCGGTGGTCCGGCGGGTTTGAGCGCGGCAGTGTACGGACGCCGGGCCGGGTTGGACGTGTTGGTATTGGAAAAGGGCAACTGCGGCGGGCAGATATTGATAACCAGCGAGATTGAGAACTATCCGGGCTGGGTACACATGAGCGGGCCGGATTTGGCCAAGCATTTCCGGGAGCATGCCGAGCATTTTGGGGCGGAAATCCGGAAGACGGTGGTCAAGGAAATCCAGGTGCAGGACGGCACGCACACCGTGGTGACCAAGGATGGCGACATCCGGGCCAAAGCGGTGATTGTGGCTACGGGTGCAGCTTTCCGGCGTCTCGGCGCGCCGGGCGAAAAGGAATTTACCGGGGCGGGCGTGAGCTATTGCGCGGTTTGTGACGGGGCTTTTTACGAAGACGAGGTTGTGGCTGTGATCGGCGGCGGCAACACCGCCGTGGAAGAGGCCTGTTATTTGACCCAGTTCGCCTCCAAAGTTTATATTGTGCATCGCCGCGACGAATTCAGAGCAGACCGGATGGCCTGCGAACGGGCGTCCTGTAACGGCAAGATCGCGCCGGTCTGGAACTCGGTGCTGGAAAGCGTCAACGGTTCCGACCTGGTGGAAAGCATGACGGTGAAAAACGTCAAGACCGGCGAGCTTTCTGATATCGAGGTGGCCGGGGTGTTTGTATTTGTGGGCACGCTGCCCATCACCGAATGCTTGGGCGATATGTGCGAGCGCCTGGACGGCGGCTGGATCAAGACGGACGAGCACATGGCCACGTCGGTGCCCGGCATTTTTGCGGCTGGCGACGTGCGCATCACGCCGTTGCGTCAGGTGGTCACGGCGGCCTCGGACGGGGCCATTGCCGCCATGTCGGCATATCACTGGATTACCACCGGCCAGGCCAAAAGCAGGATTTAACGGGTAATGATTTGGGGCTGCGCGCCCCAAACCCGCGCCAGCGTGACGCTGGACCCGATTAGCGAGGGACGGTGCGGGTGTAGCTTACATCCCGGCGCCGCGAGAGCGAGAAATATAGGTAAGAGGAAACGTTGGGGCAAAGTCCGAAGGCCGCTCCCCTGCGGGGAAGAGCCGGTCGTGACTCCCTAATCAGGGTACAGGGGCTTAGCCCCTGGTCGTGACTCCCTGTGAGAATGGGCTAACATGGAAAGGAGTAATTGATGGCCACTGTAGCTGTTAAAGCCACTGCATATTGTTTAAACCATGCGCCGGAGTTGGGCCTGCACTACGGGACCACGCCGTACCAGGAGCATCATGTCAACCCGGATTCGGCCTTTTTGGCTGATCTTGGCAAGGCAACCGTGCCTTATGAAACCATTTGCCGTTACGCCCCCAACCTCACTTACATAGGGGCCATGAGCACGGACGAACTGGCGGAGCACGCCCGGCCCTGCCTGGAAAATCTGGCCGATAAGGCTACGCGCTTCGGGCGTTTTGGCGAGATCATGCCCGAGGACGAGTTCATTGGGCTTTTGGATATTTGCGATGTTTTCGACCTGGTCTGGCTGGACAAGAGTTTTGCGGCTGCGGTTCGTCCCAAACTGGAAGCGCATCCGGTTTTGGGTGAAAGCCAGCTCAAATGCCTGGAGGAAGGGCACGAGGCCGCGGACATCGCGGCAGAAGTGGCCAACAACCAGGCCCTGCCGCTGTATCTGGACGGCAAGGTGGTGGGCTGCTGCCGCAAGGGCCACGATGTAGATGAAAACCTGACCGCGCATGTGCTGCTGGAGAACCTGGGCAGCAAGGCCGGGGCCACTTTGTCCCTGCTGTATCTGCTCAAAAATGCGGGTTTGCAGCCTGCGGATATCGATTTTGTGGTTGATTGCTCCGAGGAAGCCGTGGGCGACATCAATCAGCGCGGCGGCGGCAACATGGCCAAGGCCATAGCCGAGAGCGCGGGTTGTATGAACGCCAGCGGTTTTGACCTGCGCGCCTTTTGCGCTGCGCCGGTGGCGGCGATCATCGCTTCGGCCAGCATGGTGGCCTCGGGTGCGCGCAAAAACGTGGCTGTGGTCAGCGGCGGATCCATCCCCAAATTATATATGAACGCGCGGGAACACGTGAAAAAGAACGTGGCGCCCCTGGAAAGCGTAATGGGCTGCTTTGCGGTGCTCTTGACCCCGGACGATGGGCAGAGCCCGGTTATCCGTCTGGACGCCCTGGGCAAACATAGCGTGGGCGCGGGCGCTTCGCCTCAGGCGGTAACCTCGGCCCTGGTTTGGGAACCGTTGCAGGAGGCTGGTTTGAAGTTTACGGATGTGGACAAGTACGCGCCGGAACTGCACGATCCGGAAGTTACGTTGCCCGCCGGGGCGGGCAACGTGCCCGAGGCCAACTTCAAAATGATCGCGGCTTTGGCGGTGATGAAGGGGCAGTATGAAAAGGCGGAAATCCCCAATTTTGTGAAGCAGCATGGCCTGCCGGGCTTTGCGCCCACGCAGGGGCACATCCCTTCGGGGGTGCCTTATCTGGGTCATGCCGTGGAGGCCATGCAGGCCGGAAAAATAGGCCGGGCCATGATTATCGGTAAGGGCAGCCTGTTCTTGGGCCGGTTGACCAACCTGGCCGACGGCGCGTCTTTCCTGGTGGAAAAGTCCTCCGGGGCCGCTACAGGCGGGAGCGTCAGCCGTGAAGACGTGGAAAGCGTCATCCTGGACGTGCTGGCGGATTTGGCCGGCAAGTTGAAGGGGTAAGTCATGGATGAATCTAAACGATTGCTCATTGCGGAAGCCCTGGCCGGGATTGTGGACAAGGCTCGGCAGGGCGGTCCTGTATGCAGGATCGGCCTGATGGCTGCGGGCAGCGAGCTGGGGCAGGCGGAACTCCTGTCCGGCGCGCGCATTGCCCAGGCGGAAAATCCCTCCTTGCGCGTGGTTGCCATTGGTCCCAAGGCCGATGGTTACGACGACCTGGATTGGATCGAGACCTCAGACTGCGAAGCGGACGTGGTCTCCGCTGTGGAAAAAGCCCTCAACGATGGGACGGTAGCCGGTCTGGTGGGCCTGCACTATCCCTTCCCCATTGGGGTGGCCACCATGGGCCGGGTGGTGACTCCGGCCCGGGGCAAACCCATGTTCATCGCATCCTGCACAGGTTCTACAGCTTCCGGGCGTTCCGAAGCGCTGTTGCGCAACGCCGTGTACGGTATTGCTGCGGCCAAGGCCTGCGGCATCGATAAGCCTACGGTCGCTTTCCTGAACATTGACGGAGCCGGACCGGTGCTGCGCGCCCTGACCAAACTGCGCGACAACGGTTATGCGGTAACTTTGGGAACCAGCGAACGCGGCGACGGCGGTTCGCTCCTGCGCGGCAACGATATTATCTCTGGCTGCGTGGATGTGCTGGTCTGCGATACCCTGACCGGCAACGTGCTGCTGAAAATGTTTTCCACCTTTACCACCGGCGGCCAGTACGAAAGCGTGGGCTGGGGCTATGGCCCGTCCTGCGGCGAAGGCTGGCGCAAAGTGGTTTCCATTGTTTCCCGGGCTTCGGGCGCGCCGGTTATTGCCGGGGCACTGGCCTTAACGGCTCGTGCCGTTAACGGCAATTTGCCGGAACAGGTGGCAGCCGAGCTCAAGGCTGCCCGCGCAGCCGGGTTTGACGCGGTATTGGAAGAGTTGAAGCCCAAGGCTGCCGCTGCAGCCGAAACCGTGACCAAGCCTCCGGTGGTGCCCGTGGATGCGGAAATCGCCGGGGTGGACGTCATGGATATGGACGCGGCCATGCACGCCTTGTGGAAGGAAAATATCTACGCCGAAACCGCCATGGGCTGCACCGGGCCAGTTGTCCGGGTGCAAAAGGCGGCCAATGACGCAGCTGTGGAAGTGTTGAAAAAAGCCGGTTTTTTATGATGCAGGGACTGAGTGCCTGTACTTCGGAGTCAAGCCCTGAAGCCTGCCGAGGGTTTGCACAATGAAAACTTTGGTTTTTTGCAAACAAGATATATAATTTAAGAAAAGGAGATACCGGCATGATCGAAATAGATAAGGATAATTTTGAAAGTGAAGTGACCGGCAGCAACGTGCCGGTGGTGTTGGACTTTTGGGGCCCGCAGTGCGGTCCTTGCCTGGCCTTGATGCCCGATGTGGAAAAACTGGCCGAAAGCTATGACGGCAAGATCAAGATCTGCAAGGTCAATGTGGCCGGTAACCGTCGTCTGTGCATCGGTCTCAAGGTTATGAGCGTGCCGACCTTCCTGTTTTACAAGGGCGGAGAAATTGTTGACCGCCTCGCCGGCGATGAAGTCAACCTGGAGGCCATCAAGGCCAAGGCCGATGCCTTACTGTAGAAGTTGTGAGTAAGACGCGGGGCTGCGCGCCCCGCACCCGCGCCAGCGTGACGCTGGACCCCATTGCGAGGGACGGTGCGGGTGTGGACGTACACCCCGGCGCCGCGTAGTACGATAAAATTGGTAAGAGGAAGTATTAGGGTAAAGCCCGCAGGCCGCTCCCCCCACGGGGAAGGGCCGGTGGCGACTCCCTAATCAGGGTCCAGGGGCTTAGCCCCTGGTTAGGGCAAAGCCATAAGGCCGCTCCCCCACGGGAGGGGTCCGGTGGCGACTCCCTAATTAGGGTCCAGGGGTTTAACCCCTGGTTAGGGCAAAGTCATAAGGCCGCTCCCCCCACGGGAGGAGGGGCGGTGGCATCCCTAATTGTAAGCCCCTGGTTAATAATGTAACACCGAGGTAAAGCTTATGGGAAAGTTGACCGGTAAGAAACTCATCTTCATGGGCGAGCGGGACGGTATCCCCAGCCCGGCCATGGAAGCTGTGTTCGCCGGCAGCGGAGCCGAGGTGGCCTTTGCGGCTACCGAATGCTTCGTCTGAACGGCGGCTGGCGCCATGGACCTGCAAAACCAGCAGCGCATCAAGGATGTGGCTGAAAAGAACAATGCCGAGGACGTTATAGTCGTGCTTGGCGCATCCGATGCCGAAGGCGCGGGCATTTACGCTGAAACCGTAACTGCCGGTGACCCGACCTTTGCAGGCCCGTTGGCCGGAGTCTCGTTGGGACTCCCTGTATATCACATTTTGGACCCTCTGCTGAAAGCCGAAGCTGATCCCCAGGCTTGGGAAGATCAGATCAGCATGATGGAAATGGTCATGGACGGCGACGCTCTGTCTGCTGCTGTGGCCGAAATGCGCGAAGCTAACGGCAAAAATATCCTGTAACATCTGTGACAGGTTTAAAAAAGGCCGCTCTTTCCAGTTCAGGAAAGAGCGGCCTTTGTTGTTTGGATCAGTGACCGTCCGGCGGTTTTTAGAACATTTTAGAGCATTTTAACCTTGAAATTATATGATTGAGAAAATGCTCTGGTGTCGCGAAGCGGCACGTGCCTTTCGCAAAATCTCCTTTCAAAGTTGAACTGCTCTAACTTTGAAAAAACGTTAGCCTTTAATGCCTGCAGTGCTAAGCGCAGAGCAGGCCGAGTTCGTTCAGTTGCGCCACGGCCCGGGCCAGTTGGTCTTTATCGATAAATTCAAGATCACCGCGCGTTCTGTGGTCATCAATAACACCGAGAACTTTCGTTCTGTCTCTGGCCTTTTCCAGAACGATAAGCCCTTGGGCGTCGTATTGGCGGGAAGCCTTGCAGAGTATAATGCTGCGGATGGGCGAGCGGATCAGGGGCACGTTGGCCGGCAGGGGCGAGGAGACCAGCTCGTATCCGCTTTGCAGATGCTCGCCCACGGCATCATACATGGCTTCCACACCGCCGCTAATGTGTTTGACCTCAAGGCTGTGGGTGTTAGGCCCAATGCTGCTGTTATTGGTCAGGATGACATATTCCATGTGTCGTTCCTTGTTGCTGTGTTCAGGAAAGGCACGACGGTTTATGCAACCGCCGTGCATCCCGTTCATGAGTTAACTCGGTGCGGCTTGCCGCACCGAGTCAATATCCGGTTATTCGAAGATGGTCTGTTCGTGAATTTCCGTTTGCAAGGCGTCCAGGGCAGTGAGCAAAACCTTGCGCCGCACGGCATGGTCCACTTCCGGTCCTTTTTCCGGATCGCCCACCGGGTGGGGTATGGCCACCCCGGGCACGATCCGGTTTGTTCCCACGGTAAGCATGATGGGAACGATGGTGGCAATCTGCGCCACGGGAATGTCGGCAACTCGTTCAATTTCACGCGTCATCGATGCACCGCACCGAGTACACGTTCCTCACGTGGCGGTGAGGATGGCCGCGTCCACCTCTGCTTTGCGCAGTATTTCCCCGATTTCCTGGCCGAATTTTTCAGCGTTGTTTACGCTGGTGCCGGTGCCGGTGGTGGAATAGAAGAAATGGTGCAGTTTCTTGAAAACGCCTTCCTTCTCAAGCTTGCGCAGCTCGTCCACGGGCACGATGCAGTCGGGGTCGATGCTGGCCATGGCGCGGTCATAGCCGCCATGGATGGATTCGTAGTTTTCCGGCGTGAGGTCGTCAATGCCGGTGATATCATAAGCGCCGAAGCTGTCCGCCGAAGAAACGCGGATATGGTCCGGGTTGCCTTTGGGGACCACGCCGCCGGAGCTGATAATGGCGATGGTGGCGCTTTTCATGTCCTTGATGGGCGCTGCCGGGGGAATTTTCTTGAACACCGGCATTTCATATTCCGTTTGGAATTCTTCGCCTTTGAGGCGGGACATCATCATGTCCACCGCGCGGGCCGCGCCGGAAGCGTTTTTAACAAAGCACTTGCGGATGCCGCGCGAGAAATAGCCTTCCTCTCTGGCCGGGCCCATGGGTTCTTTTTTTACCAGCTTGAGGCCGAGCTTGCTCATGGCTGCCAGGTCCGGTCGCATGGAGCGGGCGCTCTCGGAGTTGGGCACAATGTAGCAGCCCTTGCCGTAGAGCTCCACGCCGGGGTTTTCCTTGTACATGCCGGCCACAACCGGGATGCCCAGTTTTTCACCGGCGGATGCGGAAATATCGCCGCAGGCCACGCCATAGCGTCCGGCGTTGAAGGCCGGACCGGCGATGAGCAGGTCGGGCTTGAAGGCTTCAATCAGGGCCAGACAGGCGGCGCGGGCTTCTTCAATGTTTTCGCCGTAATAGGAGTCGCCGCAGATAACGGTGCCCACTATTTCGGCTTCACCGCCGAGCTCTTTGAGAATACGTGCGATTTCCGTGCCCGGGCCCACAGGGGCGGCCACGGATTCCGGCTTGTAATCGGCCTTGTCTTCGCCGCCTTTGCCGGCATAAAACTGGTTGATATAGTGAACTATACGATATGCCATTTGATACTCCTTATATCCACTCGCAGCTGACGGAGCTGAAGCCGATTTCGCAGGTGGAGGCGATAATGGCTTGAAGCTCGATGTACATGGACCCGTCCGGACGCAGGCTTTCTTCAGCGCCTCCGGAGAGGTTGGCAATGGCCCTGGCGTCGCCGATAACTTTCTTCATGGCCGGGATTTCAATCATCTCGTTGACGTTGCCGGTGGAGACAAAGGAAACCAGTTCGGGCGTAGAGTCCGCCGTGCCCTGGCTCTTGCCGTCGATCCCGGCAGCTTCGTCGGAAATGACCACCGCGATAATACCGGCATTTTCATGCAACTTGGCATTGAGGCAGAAGTCCGTATCCGGGTTGCCGTAGCCTTCTTCCGTGATGATAACTGCATTGGCCCCCAGTTCTTTGGACAGGGTCAGGTTCATCATGGCTGCGCGCTGCTTGCCCGCGAGGATGGTGCTTTCCACAGTGGGAACCATGCCCAGGAAGTTGATGTCTTTGCCGTGGCGGGCGTATAGTTCGGTAACCACGGGGTTGTGCACGTGGTGATAGGTGGTGTTTTTATCGCAGGCGGACACGCAGTTGCCGGAAACCACCGCGCCGTCCAGCACCTCATTGGGGTGCAGCAGGGTGGGCAGTGACGGGCGCAGGTCTGAGGCGTACACGTAGGTGTCGTGCAGCAGGCCTTGCGTGATGGACATGCAGATGTACAGCACTTTGGGCAGGTTGGGGTATTTGAGCGCCTCTTCGGCAACGCTTCCTTTTTCAAACACTTCCACGGAATCCGCTTTGGCGCCCAGGCATTCTTTGGCCAGATACACGCTGAGGCGCAGCCCGGTTTCCCGGAGAGCCGCTTCGTATTCGTGCGGGTCAATGCCTGCTACCGGCTCGACCACCATGACGATATTCACGGTTTTGGAGAACGGCGTATATTCCGCAGCCGGGCCGCTCATGTCGATA
Organism: uncultured Desulfovibrionaceae bacterium; assembly: GCA_964571105.1. Taxonomy (GTDB): domain Bacteria; phylum Desulfobacterota; class Desulfovibrionia; order Desulfovibrionales; family Desulfovibrionaceae; genus JAVBRZ01. The sequence continues at coordinate 818 of CAZNBK010000055.1, read as the reverse complement.
AGCCCTTCCTGGAAGGCGACAATGGGGCCGCAAGTAACCACTGCCGCGCCGTCCAGCGCGAAGGTGGCGCCTTCGCCGGACCGGGACATGGGCGCGCAGTAGCCGGGGAAGTAGCCGCTGCCGTCCATTTTAACGCGCGGCTCGATTACGTCTTTCACGGGAATAATGCGCACGCTTTCGCCGGGCCGGGCAATTTCCAGCTCCGCTTTGGTGAAACGGGCGTCTTGCAGCACAACTGCAATGGCCTCTTCCTTGTTAACATAGAGCACACCACTGTTGACGCGGGTCTTGTCTCCCCATTGCGCGTCTTTAACAGTGACCTTGTGCAGTTCCAACTTCATGCAAATAACCTCCATTCAAATTATAAAAACAGACACACAATCAAAAAGCTCCGTGCTTTAGCCACCTCCTTGTCCGCCGCTGTCCGGCAAGACGTAAAAAGGCGTCACCCGAGAAAAATCTCGAAATGACGCCTTACATATGGCCATACCCCATACGACCGCGTCGTATGGTTTGTTTATTTTGCGGCTGAACACGCCACCCGGGCGTGTGGGGTTAAAAAATCAAAGCCAGAGAAAACGGTCCGCGCTTCGCCCAAAAAAGGAAAACAGTCCCGGCAGCGTCGCGTCGCGCAACTCCGCGGCGTTGCGCGGCGACATGATAGGGAGGTGAACAGAGGGCTTAAGCATAGCGTTCCTTTGGCTGTGAACTACTTCATAAAGAGCAATGAGCGTGCCAGTGGCAAGACAGGGCGGGACAAGACCTCCGGATATTTTTACGCTGTTATTTCAGGTGGTTATAAAAGGTGGGCTTAAGGC
>CAZNBK010000054.1:0-11446 GCA_964571105.1 uncultured Desulfovibrionaceae bacterium | reverse complement strand
GGCTGCCGGTAATTAAATCCTGGAAACTCAACGAGCGCCACTACGGCGCCTTGCAGGGCCTGAACAAGGCCGAAACCGCGGCCAAATACGGAGAAGCCCAGGTCAAAATCTGGCGGCGTTCATATAATATACCCCCACCGCCCCTGGACAAAAGCGACCCGCGCAATCCAGCCCAGGATCCGGCTTACCGGGACGTGGACAAGCACCTGCTCCCTTTGGCCGAAAGCCTGGAAACCACCATTGCCAGGGTGATTCCCTATTTCGAGTCAGTCATCAAAAATGATATGCAGGCGGGCAAGCGCGTGCTCATTACCGCGCACGGCAACTCCCTGCGCGCCCTGGTCAAACACCTGGACAACATTTCCCCTGCGGACATTGTGGAGCTGAACATCCCCACCGGCGTGCCGCTGGTTTATGATCTGGATGAGCACTTCCGAGCCGTGCACAGCCGCTATCTGGGCAATGCCGAAACCGTCCGGGCCAAAGCCGAGGCCGTGGCCAGGCAGGGCATGTCGGGCACCTCCGCGTGAGCTTGTCGTAACGAGGGAGTAAACCCCGCCTGACGCTAATAATCTTAAAATGCTCCCTCTCAGACAGAGACTTTCACCCCAGTCGGAGCAAAATGATCTCCTATGGTTTTTTGGGCAAATATCTTCCCTGCACGGGTTTACAAGGCAATTCGAACAATATAGAAAATTGTTTCCCCTATTAACCCTTTTCGTATATACGGCATCGTTTCGGTTGTTACGCGAGGAACCCAGGGAAATATTTTTTAATTTGCAATAATTTATTTGTTTTAATTTTGTTTTGTAGTAGGTTGCCATACGAACTTCGTTCTGCGGATTTTGAGTTCACTGTCGGCCTGGTTTTGCGCGATAAACAAGGAATTCCATACACTCGGCAAGTTGCGGCCAACTCCTTGCGCGGCATACCGGTTTCAGCCAGGACAGCTCACAAGCTGCCGAAGTTTTTGCAATAACATTTTTTATACGCGAGAAATTACGCCCCACCCAATTTACACCAAGTTTTACAAAAAAAACCAAAGTGTCAGCCCGTTCTCCTCAGTGGCTGGCGCAGCGCTCAGGAGTTTTATATGGCTAAACTGATAACCAATGACCTGGACAAATGCGTTGGCTGCAACCGCTGCATCCGTACCTGCCCCGTGGATGAAGCCAACATCGCCTATGTGGAAGACGGAGCCACCAAGGTCCGCATTGATAACGACAAATGCATTGCCTGCGGCGCCTGCCTTACGGCCTGCCACCACGATTCGCGCGCCTACCTGGACGACACGGAAAGATTTTTCGCCGATCTTGAGCGCGGCGAGCCCATCTCCCTATTCTGCGCCCCGGCCAGCCGGGCCAATTTGCAGCAGTGGGACCAGGTGCTGGCCTTGCTCCGCAAGCTGGGGGCAAACAAAATTTATGACGTTTCCCTTGGCGCGGACATTTGCACCTGGGCGCACATCCGCTGGATTCAGAAAAACAACCCGGAAACCCTGATCACCCAGCCCTGCCCGGCCATTGTGGACTATGTTTTGTATCACAAAAACGAGCTTTTGCCCCATCTTTCACCGGTGCATTCGCCCATGCTGTGTACGGCCATTTATATGCGTCGCTACGCAGGCATCACCGACAAGATCGCGGCCATTTCGCCCTGTATCGCCAAAGCCAGTGAATTTGCCGAAACCGGCGGCCTGGTTACCTATAACATCACCTTTAAAAAACTGGCCGAGTACATCCAGAGCCACAATATCCAGCTGCCCGCCCAAGGCAGCGGCTACGACCACCCCGATTCCGGTCTGGGCTCGGTTTATTCCATGCCCGGCGGGCTCAAGGAAAACGTGGAATTTTTCCTGGGCAAAGCCTTGCGTATTGACAAAAGCGAAGGTCAGAACGTGGTTTACAAGGCCCTGGACGAATTCGCCAAGGAAGACCTGTGCAACCTTCCGGCTATCTTCGATGTGCTCAACTGCCCGGAGGGCTGCAACCTGGGCACGGGCTGCTACCACGACAAAAGCCTGTTTGAAGTGAGCACGGCCATGGACGGCGCCCGTAAAGCCGCTGTGGAAGGCCGGGAAATGGAATTTTTTGACGAAATGTACCGTAAATTTGATGAGAAACTGCGGCTGACCGACTTTGTCCGCCGCTATAGCCCCAGGCCGACGCGTAACATCCCTGTGAGCGATGACGCCATTGAGCAGGCCTTTTTAGAGCTGGGCAAGGAAGACGAAGTCTCCCGGGCTTTCAATTGCGGGGCCTGCGGCTCGGACACCTGCCGGGAAATGGCTGTGAAAATCGCCAAGCAGGTTAACTTTGCGGATAACTGCATTCAGAAAACCCATGGCGACATGCAGGAAAAGCATGCCTCCGTGGTCAACTGGCAGGTGCAGAACGCCGGGGCCATCCAGTCCATTCAGCACGATATTGCCAATATTAAGGATTTATCTGATAGAATAGTGGAAAATGTGACCAATGTTGACGAGATGATCAATGTCTATGACACCATGGCCAAGGATATCGACAAGATCGCCTCAAAAATTCACATGATCTCCCTGAACGCCTCCATCGAGGCGGCCAGAGCCGGAGAGCACGGTCGTTCTTTTGCCGTGGTAGCCGAGGCCATCCGCAGCCTGGCCAATGACACCCAGGCGGCCACAGGCAAGATCACCAAAGCCTCGGCTGATGCCAAGTCTGCCTTGGGCAGTATTTCGGACATGGTGGTCAATATCGGCGACGCCATTTCCCAGTCCCACGACAATGTCAGTGAAATTGCCGCCAACACGCAGGACATGCTGCAAACAGAAACCCAGTCCGAGGACGCTGCCCAGGCGTCCGCCCAGGTGGTGCACTAAGGTGAATATGAGTGCCTCCGGCGGCCAAAGGGGCGCGGCCCCTTTGGAAACCCCGCAAAGGGCCACTGGCCCCTTGACCCCATTACGGAGATGCAGGGGTTCAAGCCCCTGCCGAGGAAACCCGAAACAATCAAAATAGCACTCATGAAATGCAGGGCAGAGCGCTTAACACTTGAAAAGATTTAATTGACAAACGCTCTGGGGCATTGCCCGAAATATAATACCGCCCCTCGCCGGATCTGTTCTGGCCGAGGGGCGGTTTTTTATGCGTTTGGCGCAAATCAATTACACAAAGCAACCCTGCAAAGCCGGATCATGGTCCAGCAGCTCCAGCATTTCCGGCAAACAGTCGCGGCTGGTCAGCACGGAATAAAAATCATTCTTCATGCCCGGGGCCAGACGCACCGCCTTGAGCCAATCCTCACGGGAAAACGGATCTTTGCGTATTTCATCCCAGAAACCGGTTTGCTTGAACAAACGGTCAATGGTCGCTGTGTGCTCTCCGCCTTGCAAGCAGCTGACTGTGTACGTGGCCAGCCCCACTTGCAGGCCGTGCAGGCGGGGATGCCGGGCCACGGCATCCAGAGCGTGCGAGATAAGGTGCTCGCTGCCGCTGGTGGGGCGCGACGAACCGCTGATTTCCATGGCAATGCCGTTGAGCATCAGGGCCGTGCCCAGCAGCGCCATGCCCCTGGCGTTAAAATCCGGCGCGGCCAGAAACTGCAAGACCGTGGCGTCGGACAGCAAGGCGGCCAGGTCGTTAACCGGCTCACCGCGTTGGTGAAAGGCCTGTTTCCAGTCCGCCACTGCCGTGAGTTTGGCCACCAGGTCGCCCACTCCGGACAGCCACAGGCTTTTGGGCGCGCCCAGGCAGACGTCGGTGTCAATAATCACCCCGTCCGGCGGAGCAGCCGGTAAAGAGCGGCGTTTATTGTTCAGGGTCAGGCTGGACTGCGGGCTGCAAAAGCCGTCGTTGGACAGTGAGGTGGGGCAGGCCAGATAGGGCAGTCGGCCCAAAAAAGCTATATACTTGGCGGTATCCAGGGCCTTGCCCCCGCCGATGCCGACCACGGCGGAAATGTTTTGCGGCAGGGTTGCGAAAAGACTGACCGCCCCTTCAAAAGAGTTGCCGTCCACTATCTGCCACAGAGCCACATCGATATTTTCGGCCTGCACGGCCTGCCGCCAGACATTCTCCACCGGCTCCGGCAGCGGGCTGGTCAGCACGGCCACCCGGCCATAGGCCTCGCGCCCCAGGTAAATGCCCAGGCGGGCCAGGGCGCCGGGCTTGATGCGCACCAGGCCGGGCACCCGGATCTGGGTGGGATTTCTCACAAGGCCTCTCCCTCGGCGAGCAGGGTGCGGGCGATTTCCGACCAGGCCGCAAATGGCCGATAGGGTTCGCTGCGCTCATCAAGAGAATCGGCCAGATCGGCCCGGGCAAAACGCAGCTTGGCCGGAACCAGCAGGGACGCAGGCAGGTCGGTAAAACCGTCCCCGGCATAAACCACAACCTTGCCCCTGGCCTGGTGCCATTTGACGATGGCGGCCTTGTCAATGCCGTCTTCGCGGCTCAAAAAGGGGTCGGTTTCCGGCAGCTCCATAAGCAGAGGACCGTTGTCCGCGTAGGTGCCGGGGTTGGCATGCACTTCCAGGCCGACACCGGCTTTGCCCAGCAAATAATCAATGTACCAGCGGCAGCCAGCCGAAGCGATGATTATATCCCAACCCGCCTCGCGCAAAGCGGCCACAGAAGCGGCCAGCTCCGGGTCGGGCCGGGTCTCATCCACAACCTCCAGCACCTTGCCCACAGGCCCCTTGATGCGGCTGAAAATGCGGCGCATGGCCTCAAAATGGGTAATCTTGCCGGCCCGGTAATCGCTCCAGGGGGTAAGGTCTTCCGGGATAAGCAGCTCCTTGACCGCCAGATCGTAAAAATCCGTGGCCGTGATGGTGCCGTCGAAATCAGTAACAAAAACACGCTCGGACATAACAACTCCGTTTTTTGATTTTATATATACCTAAACAATAAGGCTTTTTCAGGCCCTGTGCGTAGATTGCAGCCGCAATCACCAAGATTGCCGGCGGCGGATGTGGGCTTGCACGCCCAAAAGCCCACAGGGCAAGCTTCGTACGCCTTGGAATTGTTCGGGGGGGACCGAAAAAACACCGTTTTCGCGCGCCCCCATACAAAGCAGTTGCCGCCCTTACACTCGCACCTTTGATCATTTTGGCATTCTCGGCAACTTGCACGGTAAAGTGCTCGCCAGGTTTGACTTTTAGGCGCTTTCCCGTTCAAGACAATGTGAAAATTGCCCTGTGCGCCGGTTTGTTTTATGGTCCGCTCATGACCGAGCCAAGCGGACGCAAAAAATCCAAAAGCACAAAATCCGGCTTCTTTCAGGAAGTTTACAAGCTGGTGGCCGCCATCCCGCCGGGCAAGGTCATGACCTACGGCCAGATCGCCGCTGTTCTTAACACCACTTACTCCGCTCAACTGGTCGGTTTTGCCATGAACGCGGCCCCGGCAGGGGCAAACCTCCCCTGCCATCGTGTGGTCAACCGCAAGGGCGAAATGTCGCCGGGCTGGGCCTTTGGCGGGCCGGGACGGCAGCGTGAGCTGCTGGAAGCCGAGGGTACCCCTTTTCTGGCCGACGGCCGGGTCGATGTCCAGGCCGCCTTGTATTGGCCGCAACAAATTCAATAGCAATAAAAGAACATTTCTTAAGACAAACGCAGGTTTCACGGCGTCGCCGGACCTGCCGCGAAAGTTTGTGAATTTGATCACAACCGTTGTGCGCCAATGCATTCCGGCGATACATAGCAATTTACCACCTCTTTTTGTCGACATTTTTCTTGACTTGCTGGAATGAAACTGATATTCCAGAATTATCTTAGCAACTGCCCCCAATTTTTTGCGTTCATAACCTTAACCGCCCGAAGGCAGGAGTTAGTTATGGAACTCGGAAAAGAATTCCTCTACCTCACCCGCAAGGATGTGGAAGACGTCAGGATGTCCATGTCCGAAATCATTGATATTCTGCACGACGCCTACATTGAAAAGGACAAGGGCAACGTGGAAATGCCGCCCAAGCCCGGCATTCACACCGTTGATAACGCCTACATCCACGCCATGCCCTGCTGGGTGCCCAAACTCAAGGCCGCCGGCATCAAATGGGTTTCCGGGTATCCGGAAAACCAAAAATTGGGTCTGCCGTATAATGCCGGATTCATCATTATGAACGATCCGGAAACCGGCCTGCCCCTTTCGGTCATGGACTGCACCTGGGTAACCACCCAGCGCACCGGCGGTGTTACCGGCCTGTCCGCCAAGTACATGGCCAACCCGGACAGTGAAGTGATCGGCATCCTCGGCTGTGGCGTGCAAGGCCGCTCCAACCTGGAAGCCCTGGTCACGGTATGCAAAAAACTCAAACGCGTTTACGCTTTTGACATCTACCCGGAAATCGCCGAGCGCTATGCAGAAACCCAAAAAGCCCTATACGGCATTGAAGTGGTTCCGGTAAAAACCCAGAAAGAAGCCGTGCAGGACAGCGATATCGTTGTCACCGCCGGACCCATCAAGCACAACCCCGACCGCGCCATTGAAGGGGCCTGGCTCAAGCCCGGAGTTTTCCTGGCCCCGGTTGACTTTGACTGCATGTTCATGCCTTCGGTTATCGAAGATTTCTGCACCAAGTGTTACGTGGACGACCTCGGCCAGTATCAAAACTTCAAGCGCATGGGCTATTTCCCCTATGGGCCGGAAAGCCTGCCCGAAACCTGCCTGGTCTTTGCCGGCAAGGCCTCGGGCCGTGACGACAAAGCAGAAAAAACCTGCGCCGTAAACATCGGCATGGCTCTTGATGATATGCCCGTGGCCATCAAACTGTTTGAGGCCGCCAAGGCCAAAGGCATCGGCACGATGCTGCCGCTGTAATCGCGGTCTGGGCTTTTTCCTGCGCTAACAGGAAACGCCTTTTTTCAGGGGGGAGGGGGTTCCGGCCCGCACACGGCTGGGACATTTCTCCAGCTTCACAGAAACGGCTATTCAGTCAAACCGAGAGGAGAGTGTTTCATGAAAATGAAGAAGCTAATGTTCCTGGCAGCCTGTGTTCTGTCTGTCGGGCTGGTGTTTTCCGGCGCCGCCTCGGCAAAAACAACCTTTAAGCTGGCCGGGCAGTATGGTCCGGACCATGTCACCACCAAACTGATTTACGAATTTGCCCAAATGGTGGGCGAGCGCTCGAACGGCGAAGTGGAAATCAAAGTTTATCCGGCCAACCAGTTGGGCGACTACACCCAGGTGTACGAAGAGCTTCGCCGCGGCACCATCGACATGGCCGTGATCACTGTGCCCAGCCAGTTCGATACTCGCCTGGAAGCCAGCTATCTGCACTACCTGGCCCTGAACTATGACGACGCCCGCAAGGTGTACGGCCCCGGCTCCAAAATGTTCAAGCTCATGGAGCAGGTCAACGGCGAACTGGACGTGAAATTCCTCGGGTTTAACGTGGAAGGCCTTGGCGGTCTCGGCACCACCAAACTGCCCGAAAACCTGGATGACCCGACCGGTCGCAAAAACCTGCTGCTGCGCACCCCGCCCATGGCCGTGTTCCAGATTCCCATGGATGACGAAGGCTTCCAGACCATTTCCATTCCTTATGCCGAGCTGTATACCGCCCTGCAAACCGGCGTGGCCGACGGCTGGAGCGGCGGACCGGCCATGGTCAACTACATCGATTTCCGCGATGTCATCAAATATTACATCGCCTCCAACAACTACTTCGAGTGCACTTCTTACGTCATGAGCATGAAGTCCTGGGACAAGCTCACCCCTGAGCATCAGAAGATTCTCGCCGATGCGGCCCTGGAAATCTCGGCCAAGAGCTTCGACATTTCCGAAGCCGATGAAGAAGGCTATCTGACCAAGATGGAAGAAGCAGGCATCCAGGTAATTCGCTTCAGCGACGAACAGCTCCAGGCCTATGCCGACCTGTGCCGCAGCGTGTCCTGGCCCAAGATGGAAGAACGTCTGACCAAGCCGGTTATCGACGAGCTGCTCTCCGAATATAAATAACCTGCAAACAAAACCTTTAGCTGGAAATGACACGCCGGAGGGAGACTTCCTCCCTCCGGCCCAGTGGAAACCCGCCGGGCCGCCCCGGCACAAAGATATCCTTGTAAACACCGGGTTTGCAGGGGGTCGCCCGGTCGCACGCAGACTTTTGCGCACAAGAGCAAGACTTTCTTGATAATTATTGGGGACAAGCAAGGGGTACTGCCGCGCGACAACGGCTTTCCGCCAAAACACAAGGAGTTTTCCATCATGAAAAAACTGTCTTTCTTAGCTTCCTGCCTGTGCCTAGCCAGCCTTTTGCTTGCCGGAACGGTTCAAGCTGAAAAAGTAACCTTGCGCGCCGCCGGTCAATATGCGCCCGAACACACCACCACGGTGCTGCTCAAAGAATTCGCCCAAATGGTCAATGAACGCTCGGGCGGCGAAATCACCATCAAAGTTTATCCGGCCAGCCAGTTGGGCGACTACACTCAGGTGTACGAAGAGCTTCGCCGCGGCACCATTGACATGGCGGTTATCTCGCTGCCCAGCCAGTTCGACACCCGTCTGGAAGCGGTTTATCTGCACTATCTGGCCATGAACTACGATGAAATGCGCCGCATCTACTCACCCGGCTCCAAAATGTTCAAGCTCATGGCCGAGGTCAACGACGGACTAGACGTCAAGTTCCTGGCCTTCAACATCGAAGGCTTCGGCGGTTTCGGCACCACCAAGCTGCCGGAAAACCTGGATGACCCGACCGGTCGCAAAAACCTGCTCATGCGCACCCCGCTCATGGCCGTATTCCAGATTCCTTGTGAAGACGAAGGCTTCCAGACCATCTCCATTCCCTTTGCCGAGCTGTATACCGCTCTGCAAACCGGCGTGGCCGACGGCTGGACCGGCGGACCGGCCATGGTCAACTATGTACAGTTCCGTGATGTCATCAAATACTTCATCGCCTGCAACAACTTCATTGAAAGCAACTCCTATCTGATGAGCAAGCAGGTTTGGGACAAGCTCAGCCCCGAGCATCAGAAGATTATTGAGGAAGCAGCCATCGAGATATCCCTGAAGAGCATGGATGTTTCCCAGCAGGATGACACCGATTTCCTGGTCAAGCTGGAAGAGGCCGGTGTGGAAGTGATCAAGTTCACGCCCGAACAACTTCAGGCCTGGGCAGATCTCTGCCGTAAGGTCTCCTGGCCCAGAATGGAAGAACGCCTGACCAAAGAAGTGATCGACGATCTGCTCGCCGATTACCAATAGCCGGATATAAGGGCCGGCTGCGGGGGCGCTGCCCCCGCAGCCGATCCGAAATGCTCCAACCAGGGGAGAAAAGCCATGTCGCAAACAGAATCAACTTCGCCACAACGGTTGGATTTTACCAAAGAAAATTTTTTTGAAAAAATCGTTACCGTCATCATGGTCATCACCGCAGCCTTCATTGTCATGGTGATCAGCACCAGCGCCATCATGCGCTACTTCCTAGATCGCGATATTTACGGCATTGAAGAGCTGATTACCATTGCCGCGTTCTGGATGTATTTCGCGGGCGCCGTATATGCCAGCAAGACCAGACGGCAGATTTCAGCCGAACTTTTCTCCATGTTCACCAAAAACGGCAACATCCTCTACGGCATTGCCCTGGTTCAACGGAGCATCACCTTCTTGCTCTGCCTCATTTATGCCTGGTGGGGCTGGGAATTCATTTCCTGGAGTTTTCAGAGCGGCGGAAAAACCACCCTGTGGCAAATACCGCTGTATGTCGGGCAGAGTTCTGTTTGTCTGGGCTTAATCTGCATGCTCATTTATTTTGCGCGCGACATCATCCTGCTCCTGCGGGTCAAACCCTCCGAATATTCACCCGGCAAAGCCTAAAGGAGCACGCATATGATTATCGTCCTATCTTTAATCCTTCTGGTTCTTTTGCTTATCCTGGGCGTGCCCGTGCCCTTCGCCTTCCTGGGCACCACTTTAATGCTCATTTTTGCAGCCGATTACGATCCAAGCTTCCTGCTGCCCTTTGGCTACAGCAAAATGAGCACCATCGTCATCCTGGCCATCCCCTTGTTCATCATTGCCGGAGGTCTGATTAACCGCTCCCACGTCGGCGACAAGCTTGTGGCCCTGGTGGAAATTTTCGTGGGCCGCATTCGCGGCGGCATCGGCTGTATCAGCGTTATTTCCTGCGCCGTGTTCGGTTCCATTACCGGCAGCGCTTGCGCCACACTCTCGGCCATTGGTTCGATCATGTTTCCCAAGCTGGACGCCGGCGGCTATCCCCGCGGACACTCCGCCGCACTTATGGCCAGCTCCGCAGTGATCGGCATGCTCATCCCGCCCAGCTCACTGATGATTCTTTATGCCTGGGTCGGCCAAACTTCGGTACTGGCCTGTTTTTTGGCCTGCGCCGTGCCCGGCCTGATTCTTACCTTCCTCTTGTGTGTGGTTAACGTATTCCTGCTGCGCAACAATAAAGAAGTGCAAGTCATGCCGCCCATACCGCCCAGAGAATTCGGTCGCCAGCTGGTCAAGCGCTCCTGGGGCGGCCTCCCGGCTCTGACCATGCCCGTGCTGGTGCTGGGGGGCATCTACGGCGGCTTTGTTACCCCGACCGAAGCCGCGGCCCTGTCGGTCATCTATGTGCTGCCCTTGGGCTTTCTCATCTACAAAGGGCTGACCTGGAAAGGTGTTTTCTTTGAGCTCAAAGACGCGGTCATTACCACGGGCGCCATCATGCTCATGCTCTACTGCATCATGATCCTCAGCCGTATTTATATCATGGAGGATCTGCCCGGCCTGATTCTGGACACCCTTACCGCCGTGTCTGAAAACAAAATCATCATCCTGCTCATGATCAACCTGTTCATGGTTATCATCGGCATGCTCATGGACGACGTCAGCGCCGTTTTGCTGGTCACCCCGCTGCTGATTCCGGTGGTCGCGGCTCTTGACGTCAGCCCGGTGCACTTTGCGGCCATCGTGGGCGTAAACATCGGCATGGGCAACATCACCCCGCCCACGGCGCCGCTGCTATATCTAAGTACACAGCTCAACGGGGCCTCGGTGGGCGAAACCCTTGGGCCAACCATGAAGTTGATCATTTTTGCCTGGATGCCCACCCTGGCGCTGACCACATATGTGCCGGACCTGGCGCTGTGGCTGCCCCGCCTGCTTTTGGGAGGTACCTACTAGGCGGTTCAGCCTGGCAACAGCGGGGTGAGGCGCACCCCGCCGCCACCACTCGACTGCAAAGAATATTAGTCGCATCAGGAGCAAAAAATTGTTATGAATTACTGTTAATTCATCATCTGACCAGGCAGTACGCATATGCTTAAAAACAATGTCTATGACTCCATCAAAACCAGGATTATCGTCCAGGAACTGGCCCCCGGCGCACGCATCAACGAAAAGGAACTGATGGATGAATACGGCATCGGTAAAACACCCCTGCGGGAAATATTCTTTAGGCTACAGTATGACGGACTGATCAGACGTTTTCCCCGTTCCGGCACCATTGTAGCCCCCAT
>CAZNBK010000053.1:10994-11468 GCA_964571105.1 uncultured Desulfovibrionaceae bacterium | reverse complement strand
CGGGTTTGTGTCTTTCTTGGCCTCAAAGCCTTTTTAGCCGAAGGGAAAAAAGGCGCTGCTCCGACACATGCGCAATTTTTGGTGCTTTGGGATAAAGAGGAGATCGGCTCGGAAGGATCCACCGGGGCCAAGGCCCGTTTCTTTGAATACTGCTTGGAAGATTGTCTGGCCGCCTGGGAACCCGAGGTGCCGCTGCGTCGGGTCATGCAGGCGGGCAAGGCCATTTCCGCCGACGTGCACGGGGCGCTTGATCCGGACTACCAGGAACTGCACGAAAAACTCAATGCCTCATTGCTGGGGTACGGGCCAACGTTCGCCAAGTTTACCGGCAGCCGGGGCAAATATGAAGCCAACGACGCCCACCCCGACTATGTGGGCTGGCTGCGCGGGCTGCTGAACAAGGCCAAGGTGCCCTGGCAACTGGCCGAACTGGGCAAGGTCGACATGGGCGGCGGTGGAACCGTGGCCATGTAT
>CAZNBK010000053.1:0-10984 GCA_964571105.1 uncultured Desulfovibrionaceae bacterium | reverse complement strand
CCAGCTACGGCATGGATATTATTGATTTCGGCCCGCCGGTGCTGGCCATGCACAGCCCCATGGAGCTGGTTTCTGTGGCGGATTTGTACGCCACCCACGAAGCTTACCGGGCATTTATGTTCAGTTGATGTTTCTGGGTAGTCTAACTTTGGAGCATTTTAAGATTAATTATAATTAAGCCAAAATGCTCAATGCGAGCATGCTCTAGAAAAAGCGGAGCAGCTTTTGCGCTGATGAAAAATCGCCCTGAAAGGCACGGCCTTTCAGGGCGATTATATTTTGCATCAATCACTCAAATGCTAATCTGCCCCAAGTATTTTTTAGACTAAGCCACGTAGGGCGCTCCCTTCCGGTCAGGCCGAAAAGTATCACTCCATAATTTGGGCCCAGGGCTCAGCCCTGGCGCTAACCCATGCGGCTCATGAGCACGGGAATCTGATTATAGAGAGTCAGACTCGCGCTCTGCTCATAGCTCTGCCGCCGTTGGCTTTCCTGACGGTTTTTGTTCAACTCGTCACGCAAGACTCCGTGCAGGCGCACGGCCTCTTGGCTTAAACGGGTTTGCAGGTCCTGCATCTGGAGAAACTTTTCCCTGAATTCATCGAGACAGTCAGGAGATTGACGTTCCCAGGCTTCGTCCAGCAGACTGAAGCGCTGTTCCGACAATTTTTCCACCCCGTCCACCTCGTCGGCCATTAAGTATTCCAACTCTTGTTCGCCAAGGGAAAGGGCTTGTTCCAACAGCTTGATGCATGGATGCATGAGCTCGCTCCTTTATAACATTTTACGCTTGACCAGGGTTCTTGTAGGCGCAAGTGAATTCCGCCTGAACCGCTGTCATGGGCTGCGTTTCACGGTGCCGGAGCATTTTGGCAATGACCATGTCAAAGATAAAATGCTCTCGGCGACAAGGCTTACTGCTTGATAACTTTCTGCAGATTGTCGATGACTCCGCCCCAATCTTTGACCGCAGGCAGGAATTCGTATTCCAAAAGGTCGGCCAGAAGAATCCAGTCTTCGTTTTCCAAAGTTTCGATCATTTCACCCAGCAGGGAGGAAATAAGCTCGATGCGTTCGGAAATGTTGTCGCTTCCCGGAGGCACGTATTCGTAACGGAGCAATCCGACCATGCCCAGAAAATCACGGGTTACGTCCAGAAGATCCTGGAGCATATCCAGGGCCTGGGCGTCGTCGGCCTGGCGGAAATGCTGGGCGATCTGGCGAGAGGCTTCGTTCATGATCCGGATGACTTTGTACAGCTCGGTGGCCACGTTTTCAGCCATTTCGTTCAGCAGCACAGACTGGATTTCCAGGGATTCGATTTCCGCAGTTTCAATGTCTTCGGCCTGATGCGGGTAAATTTCGTTAAAAGGCTCTTTGTTGAGCAGCACATCGGTGACAATGCGGTTTTCCATGCATTCGTCGTTGATCACCTGAACGAGGATTTCCTCCAGGTTGGAAAAGGCTGCCATGTTCATGTCCAAAGGACGACCATCAATAATAATCATTTTATTCCTCCTCATCCCCAATAAATGGGGGAAGTTAGCATTTGCCAGGATGTAGCAATTATGATGCCAACAAAAACGGCAGGCTTTTCCGCCTTGCGGGGCGCAAGGCTGAGGAGAATAACTTTATTTATAGGATAGTGGCGGCGGGCAAGGCCGGGCGCTTGTCAGTTTTTGGACAGTGACCGCGCCGGAGGGGGTAAATGGTTTATTCCGACTGTTCGGGCAGCAATTTTTGCCAGGTTTCCAGAAGCTGCTGATACTGCCCGGCCAGATGCAGGACGGCATGCAGATCGTCGCCAAGGGCCTGGGTTTCACACAGCCATAAAAAGCCCAGCATATTAAAGTGGCGGCTGGCATCCCACAGGGTCTGCAAACGCTGCCAGGTGCTCAGGAATCCGGTTTTCAGCGCCGGGATAGGGCGCTTGAGCATGGCCCGCCCCTGTTCCTGCATGAGGTGCAGCAGCCCCACAGCCGACATAATTTCCGAGTGCACAGCGGCCTGTATTTCCGGGCTTAGCCGGAAGGCGGGTGGGGTGCCGAGATCGCTCAGGGCATGGTTCTGATCCAGGAAGCGGCTGATTAACAGGCGCTGTATCCGCAACCATTGGGTCTGGTCAGTTTGTTCATGGCCGGACAGCGAGGCGAGGTCGATAAACTGGGCCGGGTCTTCTGCTGCCGGGTGGCGCACCGTCTGCCAGATGCGGGCGTTGCAGTCCGGTTTGTCCCAGGTCCATTGCTTGCTGCCCAGCCAGTTTGCGGCCAGGGAAAAAACCGTCTCCGGCGTGATCTGCCGTCGACATTTGTTTTCATATGGGCACTTGGCGTCAAAGGCGCAGGGGTGGCAGGCCAGGTCCGGCTCCAGGCAGCACATGTTTTCCTGGTAGGGGCCGGTGTCCCAGGGTTGGGCCGTGGCCAGGAAGATGGCCAGCACCGGCACATTTAGCCCGGCGGCCAAGTGCATGGTGCCGGTATCGTTGGTGAGCAGCAGGTCGGTTTCCAGCAACGTCGCAGCCAGGCCCGGCAAATCCGTACTGCCGATAAAATTGATGAACGGGGTTTCAGCCATTGCGGCGTATCGCTCCGCCAGGCCCAGCTCGTTTTTGGCGCCCAGCAGCACCGGCACATAAGCGCATTCCTGCCACAACTGTTTGCCCAGGTCGGCGAAGTATTCTATGGGCCAGCGGCGGCGGTCTTCACTGGCCCCAAGCTGAAAGGCGGCCAGGCCCCGGCAGGGCGCGTCGCCCACGGCTTCCTGTAAGGCTGCTTGCAGGCGGGCTTGAATAGCGGCGCGTATCTGCGGGGCAGGCGCGACCAATTTGTATTCCGGCGGCACATGGTCAACCCGCGCGGTCTTGCGGAAGATATCGGCCAGGTTATACGGGCTGCACCCGCGCTGCCGGGTGGAGGCCTGTAAAAACGCGGTCCAGGGGTCGTCGTTCTGCCCGAACCCGAAGGAGTCCAGGCCGAAACCGGTTAGCTCCACACCGTCCTTGGTCAGCAACCGGGCCAGGATGCGCGAGCTTAAGGAGGCGGTAAGATTTATGATCCGAACCGGCGCAAACTCTTCGTCCACATCCGCCCGCCACTGCTCAAGCTTGGCCAGGGACTGCCCCCAGTGGGCATCAAGGCCGCGCAGGATATCGGCATCGGGGAAGGCGCTGACATAGTCGAGGTGGCGGAGCAGTTCCGCAGCCCCGGCAAAATGCGACAGGCAAACCAGGCCGGTTTTCGCGCCCGAGGCTGCCAGCCCGGCGATGATCGGCTGGGTTTGCAGCAGATCGCCGAAGCGGGTGAGGTTGAGTATAAGTGTGCGTTGTGCGGTCGCGCCTGTGCTCATGGGGTATACATAACCCCCCGGCTTTGTTTTGGTAAAGTCAAAAAAGCCGATTGAGGAAATCCGGGCGCCGGTGTACATTGAATGTCGGCGCTGCGAAGTGAAGCATAACAACGCCCGCTAGATTGTCGCAGGCGGGATTTACTCCCTCGTTACGACAATCTCAATGCGAAAATATTCTAACAGGACCAGACCATGTCATACACGCAAAGAGCCCTGCGTTATCACAGCATGGGCCGCAAAGGAAAAATCGAAGTCGTTCCCAGCAAGCCCTGTTCCGGTCAGGAACATCTGGCACTTGCTTACACGCCCGGCGTGGCCGAAGCCTGTCGGGCCATTGTCGCCGATGCCGACAATGCCTTTGAATACACCGCCAAAGGCAATCTGGTGGCCGTGGTCACAGACGGCAGCGCCGTGCTCGGCCTTGGCAACATCGGCCCTCTGGCCGGCAAGCCGGTTATGGAGGGCAAGAGCCTGCTGTTCAAGATGTTTGCGGATGTGGATGCCTTTGATATCTGCCTGGATGCCAAAACCCCGCAGGAAGTAATTTCTGCGGTAAAGATGCTCGCGCCCACTTTCGGCGGCATCAACCTGGAAGACATCAAAGCGCCGGAATGCTTTGCAATAGAAGACGAACTCATTGCCGGGCTGGATATTCCGGTCATGCACGATGACCAGCACGGCACGGCCATTGTTATCGGGGCCGGGCTGCTCAACGCCCTGGAAATCACCGGGCGTTCAGCCAAAAATACCACAGTGGTGCTCATGGGCGCAGGCGCGGCTGGGATTGCCGCAGCCAAATTTCTGCTTGCCCTGGGCTTTTCGCGCGACCAGCTTACCCTGGTGGATTCGCGCGGCCCGGTCTGGAAAGGGCGCGGGCCGCTGACCCCTGAAAAAGTAGCCTTTGCCCGGGCTGAAGATGCGGGGGATCTTGCGGCGGTTTTGCGCGGTGCGGATTGTTTTATCGGTTGCTCGGTGCGCGATGCGCTTACCCCGGAAATGCTCAAGGGCATGGCCCCCAATCCCATTATCTTTACCTGCGCCAACCCCGACCCGGAAATTGCCTGGGACCTGGCCAGAGCCGCCCGGCCCGATGCCGTTCTGGCCACAGGGCGTTCCGATTACCCCAACCAGGTCAATAATGTTCTGGGTTTTCCGTTTATTTTCCGGGCTGCCCTGGACTGCCGGGCCGCCAGGATAACCGAGGGTATGAAAGTGGCAGCGGCCAAGACCCTGGCTGGTCTTGCCCGTGAACCCGTGCTCCCTGAGGTGACGGCTGCCTATGGCGTGAAGCAGGTGGAATTCGGCCCGGAATACATCATTCCGTTTGCCCTGGACCCACGGGTGATGCTTCGGGAGTCTCCGGCGGTGGCCGCAGCGGCCATGCAGGAAGGCGTGGCCAGGCAACAGCTTGATCTTAAAGCATATCCCGATAGCCTGGAAAAGCGGGCCGCCGGTCTGGCAGAACGCCTGCGCTTGTTGGCCGGTTTTTGGGGGCTGGAAATTTAGAGCATTTTGAAATTATACATATGACAAAATGCTCTGACGGCGCGGATAGCGCCGCCAGCCGCGTAGGCGTAAGCGAAGCGTTGCTTCGCCGTTAAGCGCCGAAGGGAGCGTCTTAAAGTTAAATTGCTCTAGACCGGAGAATTTTTACCAAACGTTAACGGTTCTAAAGAAAAAGTGGATTATGTTACGATGGGAGAAGCTTTGTGGACGGGAAATTTGAGAATATAGCCGGGCAGGAATCCTGTGCAGGCACTGCCAGCCGGGAGTGGGTGCTGGACTATCCAGCCGGGCTGCATGCCCGTCCGGCCACACTCTGGGTCAAGGCCGCTAAAAATTCCCCGCTGCCGCTGCAAATTTGTTTCGCAGACAAAAGCGCTGACCCGCGCAATCTCATCGCCCTGCTGCAATTGGGTCTGAAAGAAGGCAGCCGCATCAGCGTTGGGGCCAGCGGCGTTGATGCCGAAAAAGCGGTTGACGCGTTTATTGATGCCATTGCCGCTCTTTCCGCCGAAGAAAAGCAGGTTGCCGCCAAGGCGGCGGCTCGGGCAGCGGCCCGGAAGGCCCCCGGCTGGCGCCCGCCCGAGTCCGGGAAAATGGAGCCGCTGAGCGGCGTGACCGCCTCGCCGGGTTTTGCCGTTGGCCCTGCGTTCATCATTGACACTGCCGAGCCGGATATTCCGGACTTGCCCGAACCGCCCGCGCAGGCTCAAGCCGCCCTGGACGCGGCTTTGACACAGGCCGGGCAGGCGTTGCAGGCTTTGGCCGCAGAAGCGACTGCCCGCCTCGGCGAGGCCGATGCAGGCATTTTCCGGGCGCAGGCGGAATTGTTGTCTGACCGGGAATTACTGGACCGGGTTAAGCAGACCATTGCAAAAGGGCACGGAGCGGCCTGGGCTTGGCATGCCGTGCTGGAGCAACAGGCCGGGCAATTGGCCGGACAGGAGAATGCGCTTTTGGCTGCCCGGGCCGCTGATTTGCGCGATGTGGGCCGCCGGGTGCTTAAAATTTTGCTTCCTGATTTGCATCTGGGCGGATTAACCGACTTGCCCGCAAAACCTTGTGTGCTCATTGCCCGTGATCTGGCCCCGTCGGACACAGCCGGTCTTAACCCGGCCCAAGTAGCCGCCCTGGTCACGGCGGAAGGCGGCCCCACCTCACACACAGCTATTTTGGCCCGCACCCTGGATATTCCAGCCGTGGTGGCCGCCGGGGGTGAAGTGCTTTCCATTCCCGTCGGGCAAAACATAATTGTGGACGCGGACAGCGGCAGAGTTTGGCCGGAGCCGACCGAGCAAGCCCTGGCCGAAGCTGAAAAATGGCTGGAAAAGCACCGCCTCAACCGGGCCGGGCAGATCGCGGAACGCGGTCAACCCGCCAGAACCACCGATGGCACCCGCCTGGAAATTGCCGCAAATATCAACCGTCCCGAACAAGTGCCCCCGGCCTTGGACCTGGGCGCCGAGGGCGTGGGCCTGATGCGCACCGAATTTCTTTTTCTGGAACGCGACAGCGCCCCTTCGGAAGCTGAGCAATACGCCGTGTATAAAAGCATGGCCGAAGCCTTGCACGGCAAGCCTCTGCTCATCCGCGCCTTGGATATCGGCGGCGACAAGCAGGTGCCGTATCTGAATTTGCCCAAAGAGGACAATCCCTTTCTCGGCGTGCGCGGGGCCAGGTTGCTGCTCAAATATAACGAGCTGTTTGAACCCCAGATGCGGGCCATCTATCGCGCTGCCAAAGACTGCCCCGGCATTTCCGTGATGTTTCCCATGATTGCCGACAGCCGGGAGCTGGTCGCCTTGCGGGAGCGCTGCGAGGCCCTGCGCCTTGCTTTGGACGCGCCTGTGCTGCCCCTGGGCATTATGGTTGAAGTGCCGTCTGCCGCGCTCCTGGCCGAAGCCCTGGCCGCCCAGGCCGATTTTTTCTCCATCGGCACCAACGACCTTACCCAGTATGCCCTGGCCATGGACCGGCAACATCCCGAACTGGCCAAAGACGCCGACAGCCTGCACCCGGCTGTGCTCAAGCTCATTGCAGGCACGGTTAAAGGCGCTGCCGCGCATCAACGCTGGGTGGGCGTTTGCGGCGGTCTGGCCGGAGACCCGTTGGGTGCGGCCATACTCACGGGGCTGGGCGTGAACGAGCTGTCCATGAGCCCGCGCGATGTGCCCGCAGTTAAAGCCATGATCCGCAAACACAGCCTGGACAAATTCAAGGCTCTGGCCGCTAAAGCCCTGACCTGCTCCGGAGCTGCCGAAGTACGCAGTCTGGCCGGGGAGCTGTAATTTTTTGGGTGGAGAACCACAAGGAACTCCGTCCCTTGAGGTTCCCGCCCCAAGCCCCACCCTCCTTAACCCCAATGGGTAGGAGCGGGTTGAAGCGGAAAAAGCCGCCGCCCAAGTGACAAACGAACATTTCTGAGCCGCTGTGCCCTGGGTTTGGAGCGCGACCGACAAGCGCGGCATGACCTTTTTGTCTTGCTTATCTGCAAAGCCGTGCGTAATATTATAATGATATGCCGGTTTGCTGCGGCAGGAACCGAGTTGATGTATTATTGGCAGGCGTTCTGAAAAGAGGGCTTTCCCGAAAACTATAACCTGAACTAGCGTTGGTCCGGCGTGCCCAGATGGCGGTTCTCGGTCCGGCGCTTATTTTATGAGATTTTTATGCGAGTTGTAATTTCCGATGCAAATGACACCAGGCTGGATGTGCTGCTGGTTTTTTTGTTCAGCAACGAACCGGACCGTTCTTTTCCTGAATTATCCGCTCAGTTGCCCTGGCTGGAAGCTGAGCGGGGCTGGCGGGATTTCCGGGCTGAAAAAAACGAGTTGGCTTTGTTTTACGGCCCGGAAAATGCTGCGGTGTGCCGTGTGCTGGCTGTGGGCCTGGGCGAGCGGGACAAGTTCACCCTGGAAGTTCTGCGCCAGGCTGCGGGCGCGGCCCTGCGCAAGGCGCGCGACCTGCGGTTGAAGCAGGCGGCCCTGTGGGTCGGGCAACTGCTCGCCTTGGGCCAGGATGGCGAAGCCATTCTTGAAGAGACGGTTCTGGGCGGCCTGCTCGGTTTGTATACCTTCGATGCCTACCGCAGCAAAGCGCCGGAAAATCAGCAACTCGAAGAATTAATCGTCTGCAGGCAGGGCGCTTTGCCGGAAGCCTTGCAGGCGGCGGTGCGCCGGGCGGAGCATACGGCGCGCGGCATCTGCCTGGCCAGGAATTTGTCCAACACTCCGGCCAATGTGCTGACCCCGGCGGCCATGGAAGCCGAAGCCAAGGCCCTGGCGGGCAGGCATGGTTTTAAATGCCGGAGCCTTGACGAGCAGGCCCTGCGCGAACAGGGCTTGGGCGCGTTTGTCTCTGTGCTGCAAGGTTCGGAAGTCGGCGGACGCCTGGTGCTTTTGGAATATGCTCCGGACGGCCTGGAAAACCAGCCGCCGCTGGCCTTGGTGGGCAAGGGCGTGACCTTTGATACCGGCGGCATCTCCCTTAAACCGGCAGCCGGTATGCACCGGATGAAAAGTGATATGGCCGGGGCCGCCGCAGTTATGGGGGCCATGGAAATTATCGGTTGCGAAAAAGTGCAGCGCCGGGTTATCGGCTTGCTGGCCTGCGCCGAAAATATGCCCGATGGCAAAGCAACCCGGCCCGGCGATGTGGTTACGACCCTGTCCGGCAAGACCGTGGAGATTACCAACACCGACGCCGAGGGGCGCTTGGTGCTGTGCGACAGCATCGCTTATGCCCAGAAGCATTTCCAGCCCGATTGCCTGGTGGACATCGCCACCTTGACCGGGGCCTGCGTGGTGGCCTTGGGTGAGAAAACCGCCGGTTTATTTACGGAAGATGCGCAAATTGAAGAAATCGGACGCAGCGCCGGGGAACGCCTGGGCGAACCGTTTTGGCCCATGCCCTTGTGGGATAGTTTTTTTGAAGCCATGAAAAGCGACACTGCGGATATGGTTAACGCCGGGGCCAGAGAAGGCGGCGCGGTAAATGCGGCGTTGTTTTTGAAGCAATTTGTAGAACCGGGCGTGCGCTGGGCGCACCTGGACATTGCCGGACCGGCGCGTCTTGACAAAGGCAGCGCCACCTGCATCCCCGGCTCCACCGGCTTCGGGGTGCGGACATTGTTTGATTTGGCCCGGAAATTATAATTTTATAGTTTCTCGCCGCGCGCAAGCATCGCAAATGTAAAATGCTCCAAGGTTGCTTTCGGGGGATAAGGCATGCCCGAAACGCTGTACATACTTCTCAGTCTTATTGTCACGGCTGTTTCCGTGGCTGCCGCCGGGCACGCCCTGCTGCACAAGCACACGGCCTCTTCAGCCGCGGCCTGGGTGTTTGTCTGCCTGGTTTTTCCTTTGGGCGGCCCGCTCCTTTACTATATTTTCGGCACCAACCGGGTGCACAACCGGGCGATCAGCCTGATTCGGGAAGACCGGCGACGGCGGCAGAGCGGTTTTACCGGGCCGTTGCACGGCGGCCCCCAGCGCGATGACCCGCCCGGCGTAATCGGCGATGATTATATCCCCATGGCCTGGCAGGAAATGGCCCATGTGGGCGAGGCCGTTACCCGGCGTCCTTTGGCCGGCGGCAATGACCTGCGCATTCTGCACAACGGCGAGGCCGCTTATCCGGCCATGCTCGCGGCCATTGCCGGGGCGGGCAGTCATATCTTTTTGTCGTCCTATATTTTCGACCCCAAAGGCGTGGGTGCGGAATTTGTGGAAGCCCTGGCCGCAGCCAGGGCGCGCGGCGTGGATGTGCGCGTGCTGGTTGACGGCGTGGGCGGCATTTACACCCGCCCGTGCATTAAAAAAATATTACAGGCGCGGGGGGTGCGCACGGAGTGGTTTTTGCGGCCCGGCTTGTGGCAGCCGAGCTTCAGTCTGAACTTGCGCAATCACACCAAACTGTTGGTGGTTGATGGCCGGGTGGCCTTTACCGGCGGCATGAACATTAGACCGCAGCACATTGTTACCGGCAATGACGACCCGAGAGCCATTCAAGATATCCAGTTCCGCTTCAGCGGACCGGTTATTGCCCAACTGCAGGAGGCCTTTCTGGAGGATTGGGGTTTTATTACCGGAGAATATGCCGCGCCCCAGGCCACAGATACCAGCCCGCAGGGTGAATTGTTGTGCCGGACCATCTCCACCGGGCCGGACTACGAACCCGGTCGGCTGACCAATTTGCTCACTGCGCTGATTTCTCCGGCCCGGGATAATGTGCGGATAATGACGCCCTATTTCATGCCTCCCCGGGCGCTGATGGGCGCGCTGCAGGCTGCGGCCTTGCGCGGCGTGCGCGTGGACATCATTTTGCCGGCCAAAAACAATCTGCCCTATGTGCACTGGGCCAGCCGCAATATCGTGGACCACCTGTTGGAATTCAGCATTAATATTTATTATCAGCCGCCGCCCTTTGCGCACAGCAAATTATTGCTCATCGATGATTACTACGCGCACGTCGGCTCGGCCAACCTGGACCCGCGCAGCCTGGATCTCAATTACGAGCGGACTGTGGAAGTTTTCGGCCATACTCCGGTGCGCGAGCTGAACAGCTTTTTTGATGCCGTGCGCGACATCTCCAGGCCGGTAACTGTGGAGGATTTCGCCAAACGGCCCGTCTGGGAGCATCTGCGGGACTCGTTTTTTTGGATTTTCAAACCTTATTTATGACCGGGGTCAAGCCCCTGCCAGGCGGCGAAAAAAACAGTTGAGCCTGAATGCTCAGGGAGGAGCCATGCAAAGTGAACTGATTGCCCGTG
This sequence comes from uncultured Desulfovibrionaceae bacterium, assembly GCA_964571105.1. Lineage (GTDB taxonomy): Bacteria > Desulfobacterota > Desulfovibrionia > Desulfovibrionales > Desulfovibrionaceae > JAVBRZ01. The sequence continues at coordinate 366 of CAZNBK010000053.1, read as the reverse complement.
TGGAAGAGTTGCTCCGCGAGCAGCTGCGTGAGCTGGGCGAGGATGTCAAAGCCATCAAGCCGCACGAATATGCCGAGCACATGAAGTGCCGGGTTTTTTCCGACCAGTCCATGGTTTACTCCTGGAAGGGTCTGGATATTCTGCGGGTTGTGCCGGATCGCCGGGCAGACGGCAGTCTGTGCTGGCGCATGTTTACCGGGGATTTATATACCGATACCGTGCAATAAGCATTTGGCGCACCGGCAATTATTTCCCGCGCCAGACCTTGGCGCGGTTTTTGCTTTTTTCTCCTGCACGGAAAAAATTAACCAGGAGAATTGCAATGGAAATTTCAGGACTCGGTGCATATTTTCAGACGGAAGAAGT
>CAZNBK010000052.1:0-11489 GCA_964571105.1 uncultured Desulfovibrionaceae bacterium | reverse complement strand
GCGCGTTCGCCTAACGGCTGCGCTTCATTTCATTTCGCGCCGCTGGAGGCTCCCTTACGGGCAAGCTCCAAAGTACCACTCCCTAATTGGGGTGCAGGGGATCATCCCCTGCCCTGCCCCCAAGTGTCTGTGCTGCTGCAAGCAGATTTCTTGCCAGAAGCAGGGAAGGCGGGTAAGGATAAAATTTTAACCAACCGCAACACACTCAACCTGGAGTTTGATTATGGATAAATCCCAGTATGTAGTCAATGAGCTGTCCATTAAAGAATCTTGGCGTCTGTTCAAAATCATGGCCGAGATCGTAGACGGCTTTGACGCTTTAAACAATGTGGAAAACTGCGTGTCCATTTTCGGTTCGGCCAGGGCCAAGCCGGACGATCCTTTGTACAAAGAAACCCAGGAGCTGGCCGATCTTCTGGTCAAGGCCGGTTACGGGATCATCACCGGCGGCGGCCCCGGCCTTATGGAAGCGGGCAACAAAGGCGCAATGAAGGCGGGCGGCACGTCAGTGGGCCTGCATATTCATTTGCCGCACGAACAGGACGCCAATAAATACACCAACGTGCGTTGCGATTTCCGTTATTTTTTCCTGCGCAAGCTCATGTTTGTAAAATACGCCCTGGCCTATGTGGTCATGCCCGGCGGCATCGGCACCCTGGATGAAATGTTTGAAGCCTTTGTGCTGGCGCAAACCAACCGCATTCTGCCCTTCCCGATCATTCTTTACAAAAGCGATTATTGGAACGGCCTGTTGGACTGGATCAAAGACAAAATGATCCCGGCAGGGTTCTTCCACGATGAAGAATTTTCCTTTATCACCGTGCTGGATACCCCCGAGGATGTGGTCAAATATATCAAGCGCCATGTCATTATCTAGAGCATTTTAGCCTTGAAATTATATATTAAGCCAAAATGCTCTACCGCCGCCAGGAGGGCGGCAGCCGCGCAGCGGTTGCGAAACAAAAATCGCGTTTTTTGTAAGCAACCCTCGCGCGCCTCCAGCGGCGCGGAGTGGAACGAAGCGCGTCCGTTACCTGAGCCTCCAGCGGCGCGGAGTGGAACGAAGCGCGTCCGTTACCTGAGCACGCAAGTAAGCGAAGGTTACGGACGAGGTCCGCAGAGCGTCAACGCAAGTAAGCGAAGGTTACGGACGAGGTCCGCAGAGCGACAGCGGCAGAACGCCGAGCCGAGAGGCATGCGCTTAGGTAAGGCTGCCCCGGCCTTGCCGCCCGGCTGGGCCGCCTGGGACGCGCTCATGGATGAAGCCCTGGCCGAGGCCCGCCTGGCCGGGGCAGCCGGAGAAGTGCCCGTGGGCGCGATAATTGTGGCGGCAAACGGGGAAATTATCGGGCGGGGGCACAATGCCCCCATCGGGCGCAGCGACCCCACGGCCCATGCGGAAATAGCGGCCATCCGCCAGGCTTGCGCGGCCATGGGCAATTATCGCCTCCTGGACGCCACCCTGGTGGTCACTCTGGAGCCCTGCCTCATGTGCGTGGGCGCGGCGGTGCACGCGCGCCTGGCCGCCATTGTTTACGGGGCGGCAGACCCCAAATCCGGGGCGCTCGATTCCTGCCTGCAAGCGGGCGACTTGACCTTTCTCAACCACCGCCCGAGTCGGCTGGGCGGCGTCCTGGCCGGGGCAAGCGCCGAGCTGTTGAGCAACTTTTTCCGCCAAAAACGCGAAGCTGCCCAAGAGAGAAAAAAAGCCGCTCAGGAAAAAAAAGAAGCCGCCCGGGCAGCTTTGCGCTGCTCCCGGGCGGACTCCAGTGGATAAACGTTTCAGATATTCTTTGCGCCAGGCAGGTTACAACAACCTGCCGTCGTCCTGCCATTTTCCGGTAAAAAACTCGCGGACCCGTTCCGTATTGTTGTTGTGCACGGCTTCGTACGGCTCCCAATAATAAATAATCCCTTTGTCCAGATACTCGGCCATAAACGTCTGCAATTCGGCAACCCGGCTGTCCGGTTGTTTTTCAAGCTGCCCGTACAATGCGGTCAGGTAAAACGTAACGCTGTCGATCAATTCTTTGCTGTAGCCGCCGCTTTTGATTACCGCCGATCTGCCGTGGTTGGGCAGAATTTTGTCAATATCCATGGCCCGCAGCTGTTCATAATTATTCAGATGAACCGGGATGGCTTCGGGGTTGGTGATAAACGGCGCGGTGTCTTCCAGCATATCGCCGGGCAGCAAGATTTTATATTTTGGAATATACGCGCAAACGCTGTCATCGGAATGAATGTGGAAATTGAACAACTGCACTTCCAGGTCATCCAGGAATATCGAGAGTTTTTGCTCAAAGACCAGATCGGGCAGGCGCAGGGGCTTGATAACCGGCTCGCCCCATAGAGTGCCCGCTTCGATTTCGTCTTTATGCTCGAGCAGATGTTCTCTGGTTTTGCGGCAGGCCACAATGTTAGACTGTTTGTACAGCTCATTGCCGCCCACATGGTCCAGATGCCAATGGCTCAAAACCACGGTAAACTTGGTTATTCCCAGCTCTTTTCCCAGATAAGCCTTGATCAGATCGGCTTGCTGCGGCGAACAGAGCGTATCATAGACAATGGCCTGCGGCCCGTTATGAACCACGTAGCTGGCCACTCCCAACCCGTCGCAAGCGCCGATTTCCCAGTTGTCTTCCACCTGCACTTTCAGGTTGGGGTTATCCGGCTCGGTGTCTCCGCCAAAATAAAACGCCACCACATGGGGATTTATCCGATAAATCTGCATGACCAACTCCTTTATTGTATACCTTTCGGTCCGCCGTCCTGGCGGAACGCCCTGCGGACCTCATCCGTAAGGCTCACCTGCGTTCGCCTAACGGCTGCTTCGCCGCTGGAGGCACTCAAGGGTCGCTCACAAAAAGCGTCGTTTTTGTTTCGCTCCCGCTGCGCGGCTCGCACGACTTCATCGTATACCTCTCGGCTCGGCGTCCTGCCTCGCTGTCGCTCTGCGGACCTCGTCCGTAACCTTCGCTTACTTGCGTGCTCAGGTAACGGACGCGCTTCGTTCCACTCCGCGCCGCTGGAGGCTCGAGGGTCGCTGCGCGAAAAACGTCGTTTTCGCTTTGACGCTCTGCGGACCTCATCCGTAAGGCTCGTTTGCTATCGCACTCGCCTAACGGCTGCTTCGCCGCTGGAGGCTCGCCCTGCGGGGCCACCGCACGTCCTGTGCGGTGCCTCCTTCCCGTCAGTTTATTTTTCGCCCAAAGTCCGTAGGCCGCTCCCCGCAGAGCGAAGCAAATTGCACCACTCCCTAATGAGGGTGCAGGGCTTAGCCCTGCGGGGACAAAAAGGCGCTCGCGCCGTCACCACCGCCACCACTTAGTAAGGTTCGTCAGGCGTCGTCACCCGAATAAGCTTAACGTTGGTAAACAGATACATACCGGAAGGCGAAAGCTCCCGGCCAAACCCGGACCGCTTGGTGCCGCCGAACGGCAATTCCGGCGCAGTGCTGCTCACGTGGTTGATATAAACCATGCCGACCTCGATCTGGCGGGCGACTTTTTCCGCGCGGGCCTCGTCCTTGCCGAACACGGAAGCGCCCAGCCCGTATTGGGAATCATTGGCCATGGCAATGGCTTCTGCCTCGTCTTTAACCACATAAATACAGACAACCGGACCAAAAACTTCCTCGCTGTAAGCGGGCATGTCCTTGTTCATGTTCACGAGCAGGGTAGGCTCCATGAACCAGCCCGGACGGTCAATGCGCTTTCCGCCATAAACCAGCTTGGCGCCCGCCTTGATATTGTCCTGCACCTGTTTGAGCGCCGTGTTCAGGGCTGTTTCGCTGCTCAAGGGCTGCAACTGGGTTTCCTGATCAAAAGGATCGCCCACTTTAATGCTTTTGCAGATTTCCTCAGCCCTGGCAATGAATTCCTTGGCGATTTTTTCAACCACAATAATCCGCTTGGGCGAAGTGCACACCTGCCCGGCATTGAACAACCGCCCGAAAACCGCGTGCTCGACCGCAGCGTCGAGATCGGCGTCATCGAGCACAATAAAGGGGTCGTTGCCGCCAAGCTCCATTACCGCGAGCTTGATATGTTTTCCGGCCATGGCCGAAAGGCTGGAACCGGCTGGTTCGCTGCCGGTCAGGGTCACTCCGGCAATGCGATCGTCGGCGACCAGGGCAGTGGTTTTGCTGCCTGCCAGGAAGATGTTGGTAAACAAGCCCTTGGGCGCGCCGGATTCATGCAGGGATTTTTCAAGCATAAGGGCGCTTTGCGGCACATTGGAGGCATGCTTGAGAATCATGGTGTTACCGGCCATCAGCGCCGGGGCCATGGCCCGCACGGCCTGCGAATAGGGGAAGTTCCAGGGCTGCACGCTCAAAATCACGCCGACCGGGTCAATGCAGTTGTAAGCCTTGCCGTTGGGCATTTCAAAGGGCTGGTCGGCCAGAAACTTCGCGCCGTTGTCCGCATAATAGTCGATGATATCCGCGCAAAACTGCACGTCGACTTCGCTTTCCGCGTAGATCATGCCCATTTCCAAAGACACGGCTTTGGCCATTTCCTTTATATTGGCCCGGAAATATTCCGCAACCTTGTGCAGGAGCTTGGCGCGTTCCGCCGGGCTGGTCTTGCGCCAGGCCTTGAAACAGGCGTGGGCCGAGGCGATTATCTGTTCAATTTCCTGAGGCGACATTTCCTCGAATTCTTTAAGAACTTCCCCGGTGGCGGGGTTGATGCTTTTGATTTTACTCATAATTTATCCTTATTTAACCGTTTGCGGGGTTTGCCCGCTTACAGGCAAAAAGCGTTATTAGAAATTAACTTCAGAACCGGCATAGGCCGCCAGAAACAGCTCTTCCATCTGCGCCGCGGTGCAGGGCCGCGGGTTGGTTTCGGTGCAGGGGTCAAGCATTGCTTTTTCGACAATATTGGCCAGATTATCCCGAAACTGCCCTTCCGGCACGCCAAAGGCTTTAAGCGACTGCGGCACGCCCAGGGTGCGGTTCAGCTTTGCCACTGCCCGGCACAACTCCGCAGCCAGTTCGGCGTCGCTTTTGCCCGGCAGCCCGAGATACCGGGCCAGCGTGGCATACCGCGCCGCAGCGGCTTTGGCATTGTACCGGAGCACATAGGGCAGATACAGGGCATTGCCCGCCCCGTGCGCTATGCTGAAAACCAGCCCGGTGGCGTAGGCCATGGAATGGGTAATGCCGAGCATGGAATTGCTGAAAGCAATCCCGGCCATGCACTGCGCCGTGTGCAGATATTCCCTGGCCTCGGCATTGCCTTGGCAGGATGCTTCCAGATACCGGAAGATCAGCTTCACCGCTTCCAGGGCCATGCCGTCGCTGAACGGGTTGGCCAGGGTCGCCACGTAAGCTTCCAGCGCATGGGTAAGCGCATCCATTCCGGTATAGGCAGCCAACTGCGGGGGCATGGCTTCCGCCAGTTCCGAATCCAGAATCGCCAGATCGGGAATCAGTGCTTTGCTGTCCAGGGCGTACTTGGTCTGGGTGGAATAATCGGAAATCACCGCCGAAGTGGTCACTTCCGAAGCCGTGCCCGAGGTGGACGGTATGGCCGCAAAGCGCGCCTTTTGGCGCAGGGGGGGCACGCCGTCAAGCTCGATGACCTCCTCAAACCTGGCCTGCGGGTGTTCATAAAAAACCCACATGGCCTTGGCCGCGTCAATGGCCGAGCCGCCGCCCAAACCGATTATCCAGTCCGGCCCGAAATCCGCCATTTGCGCCGCACCGCGCAGCACGGTCTGCACCGACGGATCCGGCTCAACATTGTCAACAACCTGAGTTGCCAACCCGGCTTCGTGCAGATAGGCAACGGCCTTGTCCAGAAAGCCCAGCTTGCGCATGGATCCGCCGCCGATGACCAGCATGGCCCGGCTTCCCTGCAAGCTTTTCAGCCGGGCCAAAGCCCCTTTGCCGTACCAGATATCTCTGGGCACGCTGAACTGATTCATAATTCCTCCGAGCAGACTTATTCTCCCAGACTTATTTTTCAAGCTGCATGGCCACGGCCCGGACCGGCGAGCCGTCGCAGCCGACCAGCTTCATGGGGAAAGCCGCCACAACCAGGTTTTCTTCAAAATCGATCTTGTCAAAATAGGCCCAGTTTTCGCCGATCATCAGGCGCTTGTCCGCAAACAGGTCATGCACGGGGAATTCGGTGCCCCCGGTCTGGTCAACGTTGATGGTGTCGGAACAGACAAAGCGCACGCCCTTTTCCACCAGAAATTCGGCCACTTCACCGGCCAGATAGGGGTGATGGAAAAATTCCTCGGTGCCGAGTTTTTTATACCAGTTGGTATTGAACAGCACGATCATGCCGGGTTTGATTTTATCCGCATAAGGCCGCACATCGGCCATGGTAATCTTTTCATCGGCCTTTTTATCGGTCACCCGAATAACCACAGCTTCTCCGATGAAGAAATCCAGTTCCATCTGATCAATGGTCGCGCCGTCGTTGCGGAAATGGTACGGCGCATCCACATGGGTGCCGGTCTGGGTGCCGGTCACCACGGTAAACAGGTTATACCCGTCGTTTTCCAGGGTGGTAGCCACGGTCACGCTGGGTTCCGGGTCGCCGGGGTAAATGGGGCTGTCTTTGGTTACGTCCCAGGACAAATCAACAAACTTTTTTACCTTAAACATAATTAATACCTCGCTTGGGTTTTTATTTATTATTTTTTGCCCGGCTTGAGCTTCATGGCCAAAATATAACCAAAGAAAGCTACAAAAAATGTCGGGATGGTTGCGCCGGTGGCAATGGGGTTGATCAGCGTAAAGTAAAAGGCAAAGGACGCGGCAATCACAAAGACAACGTAGGCGCGCAGGTTAAATCCATTGGTGTAGTGATACTGGTCGTCACGGTCCGGATAGATGATGGCCTCAATGTTGAGTTTCTGCTTCTGCACCACATAGAAATCCGCAATCATGATCGCGAAAATGGGCAGGAACAGCACGCCGATCAGGCCCACAAAGTCCAGGAAACGGTCAAGAATGCCGCTGAATACGGCGCCGATGATGCAGATAATCCCGATAATCAGGGCGGTTATTTTATAGGAGAACTTCGGGAAGGTGTTCAGCCAGGACATGGTGGAGCTGTACACGCACATGACGTTTGCGGCCACAATGGACATGAAGATGACCACCGAGCCGAGCAAGCCGAAACCGACCTGGTCAAAAACCTGGGAGGGCTCATAGGTGAGCGGCTTGCCCATGGCCAGAATCATGGCGATCATGAGCGCCCCGGAACCGGCGGACAGAATGGTGCCCAGGGCCCAGCCCGCGCCGGTGCCGATCACGGTGGCGCGCACGGTTTTACAGTTGCGGTTGTAGTCGGCCCCCATGGGCGTCCAGGACAGCGCAGTGGCCACAATGATGTCAAAGGCGACCATGGCGGTCATGCCTTCTTCCGGAACAGCCTCAATGGCGGTAATGGCGTCCATGCCGATTACGGCAAAGGCTTTATAAATCACCGCGCCCATGATGGCCGCAATGAGCACCATTGCGACTTTTTCATACAGCGCAATGCCTTGAATGGCATACAGGGCCACAAGCACAACAAACGCTTCGGTAAAAATAATCCAGAGCGTGGGGTTGCTGTACCCGGTGAGGGTAGACACGCCGTGGTCAAGGGCCAGCCCGCCCAGCCCGGCCTGCGCCCAGGACCAGGCCACCAGAATGAGCAGGTTGGTCATGGACGGCAGAATGGCGCCCTTCACGCCAAAGGTGGCCCGGCTGACCACCATGGTCACCAGTCCGGTTTTCTGGCCGATAACCCCAACCAGCACCAGGGGAATAATCCCGATAACGCAGCCCAGAACAATGGCCTGCAGGGCTGAACCAAAAGTGATGCCCGGTATGTAGAGCATGCCGGTAAGCATGGTGGTGGTCACCAGGTTACAGGCAAACCAGATGGCAAAGTTGCCGGGCAGCGTGAGGGTTCGTTTCTCTAACGGAACCGGCAAGACTTCTTCATCAAGCGTTACAGCATTTTGAGCATTTTCCATTACTACCTCCCATTAAGGTGTAAGCAAATTGTTTGACCATCAAGTGTACGGTCGCCAAAAAGACGCAGCGCACCTCTCCCCGGCGGCATGCAGTCCGGCCAGCAAACAACAAAAAACACCCTTGACCGGAAATGGGGCCAAGGGTGTTGTTTTAACTATAAAAGAAGTCTGGGCGTGCAGGCTCTCAAAGCAAAGCTTGCCGGGCGAGTGCGCTTGCGCATCCGGACGGGGGTATGGAAAAAATCGGCTCATGCGCAATAAACCCGGCTAGTGTTAAAGAAACTTTTTTAGGCTTCTGACCACGCATATTATCTCTAGCCGCAATCGCATGCTTGGGTAAGTTTGTTACGGTATCAAAAAAGTTAGTAACGCCTGGTTGGGCGCATAATTAGCGCGGAAAGGCCCAAATGCCTGCTGCCTGCGCGGACCGGACAATAAAAAAAGCCGCGCAGCGGCTTTTTGCAGACGCAGAAGCATATAAGAAAGCTTGTTCTAGCAGGTGGTTGGTGCCGTCATTCGGGTGGTACTCCGTAGGCCGCTCCCTAGTGCTCAAGCCGAAACGTACCACTCCCTAATTGGGGTGCAGGGGATCATCCCCTGCCCCTGCCCCTGCCTGGGAAGCCCAAACACAAGGCCAGCATCCGCAAAAACATCTCTTCGCGGGGTTCACAGTGCCCGTCGTGCCTGACCGTGGCCAGAGCCGCTTGGATGAACAATTCCTGCTCTGCAACGGAGCTGTTTTCCAAAATGAGAAAGGCGGCCATGATCCCGTTATGCAGCGGACGCTCGCAAAGCTGTTGATCTTGATAGCCCAGCACTGCTGTTCCGGCTGCAAATGCCGCCCCGGCTTCGGCTTCATCCGGGGCCAGGCGGGCCAGTGCGGAAAGCAGCAGACAAGCAGCGCCTTTTACCTGCTGCCGCGAAGGCCGGGGCAACGGCGCTTGCTGATATTGCGCCCCCACCTGGCTGCTGATCAATTGGTACAGAATCCACTCCTCAAAGGAAAAAACCTCGTCGGCCATAATGAACCGGCGCAAGAGTTTTTCAAAATCCTCGAATTGCTCGGACGAAAGATTTTTGAGCGCGGGTATGGAAGTTTCAATCAGGGCAAAATATTCGGCGGCGGGCAGCAAATCAAACGCCTGCCGGTACTTGAGTATCTCGGCCCCGGCAGTATCCCGGGCAGTGTCCCGGGTAGTATCCCGGGCAGTGTCCCGGGTAGTGTCCCGGGTAGTATCATTGACGATAAACCCCAATTGCGCGCGCCGCACCTGTGCGTCCTCAGCCAACAAAAGCGCCAAAATCAAGTAGCAGGCATCCAACGGCTCATGGCTGGCCGCGGCCAGCTTGATCCGGGCCTGCGCAGGGTCCTGGGGGCGGCTCTGCAGAGCCGCCAGGTCCGCATGAGCCTGCCCGGCCTGCACTGCCGCACCTGCAACCAGGGCCGTGCTCAAGACTGGGCCGAGCTGGTCATTACTGTCCTGGTCATTACTGTCCTGGCCATCCTGCCCGGCGGCGACATTAGCAACCTGCCCAGCGGCATTAACACCCTGCCCGGCGGCGGCCCGGCCCGTGTCTGGCGCTTTTGGCGCAACGGCCCAGGGGTAAGCGGGGTAAATACCGTCCCAATCCGGCTCAATGCGCCGGATACGTTCGGCCAGCGGGGGGTGTGTGGACAAAAAGCTGGCCTGCACCGGGCTGAAGAAAAAATGATTGTGCGCCTCGCCGGGCAATTTCGATAACCGCGAGCCTTCGCTTAAAGCGCCGATCTTTTTCAAGGCCGAGCCCAGGGCATGCGTCCGGGTAAATTGCACTGAAGAGGCATCGGCCAGAAACTCGCGCTGCCGGTTCAGGGCCGCCTGAATGATCTTGCCCAGAAAGGCCGTAATCAAACCGAACAAATACAGAACAATCGCGATTAAGAGCACCGCTGCCAGACCTTTGCCCGAATTTTTGCTCCGCCCCACCCGCCGCCTGTTGCCGGACAGGTTTTTCAGGAGAAACCGCCCGATGCCGCTAACGCACATCAGGCCGAACAGCAGCTGGGCAAACCGCATGTTCAAGCGCATGTCGCCGTTGAGCACATGGCTGAATTCATGCCCGATCACGGCTTGCAGTTCATCCCGGGTGAGCTGTTTCAGGCAGCCTTCGGTTACGCCGATGACCGCATTATTGATATTGCTCCCGGCTGCAAAGGCATTAATGCCCTTTTCGCCGGGCAACACATAGACCGGAGGCACCGGCAGGCCGCTGGCCAGGGCCATTTCTTCCACAACATTCAGCAAACGGCGCTCAGCTATGTTCGCAGACTGCGGGGTGAGCAGCACCCCGCCCATGGCCGCCGCCACCTGACTGCCGTTGCTGCCGGCCTTGGTAGGAGAAAACAGGGTAACAATGCCGGCCAGAAGCGGTATGGAAACAAAGATTATCCCGAACTCGCGCGTCAGTATGCCGCCGGGCCGGTCGGCAAAAACCAAAAAATGCACCGCCAGAGCCGCCAGCAGACTAAAGGCCAGCAGCAAGAACGCATAAAGCAGAATGAGCCAAGCCGACTGCCTCTTGGCCCTCTCTTGGTAAGTAGAAAAGTCCATGCTTAAAAACTGATTTTCGGCGCAGCCTGAATGTCCTTGCTGTTTTAAAAGCCAGCAGCGCCGCATCCTGAGGATGCCCGAACGTAGCGGCCACCAGATTGGTAGGAAAAGACTTCCGCTGAATATTATAAGCGGTAACTGCATCGTTGAAAGCCTGCCGGGCAAAGGCCACCCGGTTTTCCGTGGAAGTCAGCTCTTCGTTCAGTTGCAGCATCACCGTATTGGCCTTGAGCTCGGGGTAGGCTTCCACTTGCACCCGCAAGCCCGCCAAACTGCCGGTCAGATTATTATCCGCCCGGCTCAGGGCTTCAATGCTGGCCGGGTTTTCGGGGTGCCCGGCGGCTTCCTGCAAAGAAGCCACTGCGCCGTTTCGCGCCTCAATAACCTTGAGCAAGGTTTCGTTTTCGTGCTGCATGTACTTCTTGGCCACTTCCACGATGTTGGGAATAAGATCGTAGCGCCTGGTCAGCTGCACTTCTATCTGGGCAAAAGCGTTTTCAAACTTGGCTTTCAGAGTAACCAGCTTGTTGTAGATGGACACAAACAGGCCGAGAAAGAGCAAAATTACGGCGGCAATTATGACTATGGATAATATGGACATCAGTACCCCTACCTTGAAAATTCAAATTATGGGGAAATCTTATAATGCGGCCTTTGATCAGGCAAGTCCGAACTTCGGCCATCAAAAAAGCCTGCCGGGTGTAACCTCGGCAGGCTTTTGGTGATTTTTAGTTCTGGCGACGACCTACTTTCCCACGATCTAAATACCGCAGTATCGTCTATCGCATACCTCTCACCCGCGCGTCCTGCGCGGGATTCGAGGGTCGCTTGTGAAAAACGTGGTTTTCACTGCGCGACCGCTGCGCGGCTGCCGCCATCCTGGCGGTGCCTCCTTCCGTCAGCCGGAGCAGC
>CAZNBK010000051.1:0-11710 GCA_964571105.1 uncultured Desulfovibrionaceae bacterium | reverse complement strand
TGTTGCTGAATTCTTTTCCCGTCAATCACCGGAAGCGCCCGAATTTTACATGGTCCCCAAAGTCAGCGCCAGACCGCTGGCTGGCAGCGGCGGCCTGGAAACAGACAGCAGCTTTGACGGCTGGTACGCTTTCCGCCAGGACTTTCTGTTCAGCAAAGGCAATCCGGAAAGCATGCGCCTGTTCTCGGTTAGCGGCCAGAGCATGGAACCCGTTCTGGAACCCGGAGACATGGTGCTCGTGGACCTGGACCGGCATGAGGTGCGCCCGAATAGAATCTATTTGCTGCGCCTGGGCGAGGAACTGATGGTTAAACGCCTGGAGCTGCGCGACCAGCACCTTCTCCTAAAAAGCGACAACCCCGCTTATGCGACCATCACTGCAAACCCCGCCGAAGACGACGTGCAGGTGTTCGGGCAAATGATCTGGTCCTGCCGGGAATACTAGCCCGACCTATTGTTCGTTATCGGGAAATTCCCGACCTCTTTCAGAACCGCACTCATCCCCTTTGCAAACCCATATAATTAACAATTGTAATTTACAGTAAACTACTGGATGTTTACACCCGGATCTGTAGAGTTAACGTTAACAACAGTGGGGCATCAAGAGACCTTCGTTATATTTATAAACCCCTAACAACAAAGGAGATTTACCATGTTCAGACGCTTTATGGAAAATCTGTTTGCTGCTATCGGTAATGAAATTGCGAGAGTGGAAAGATGGTAGAAGGAAAAAGCGCACAGAGCTTTTCCAACGGTAAATAAAAAGGGACCTGCGTAAGGTCCCTTTTCTTATGTCTTTATATCCGTATCAAACCCGCCTCAGGCGAACTCATTTCTGCCCCTGTCCGGCTAGCTTTTCCCCGGCTTCCGTCAGCCAGGCAAAAGTCCTGGGGCTGAATCGCCTCCAGGCCAGCCAGCATATCAAAACCAGCACAGCCCCTGCCAGACAGCCCAGCAAAACATCCGTGGGGTAATGCCTGCCCAGATAAATCCGCGAATACCCCACCAGCAGAGGCGCCAGCCAAAGCCAGGACCGCAACGGCGGGAAACAGAGCATCAAAGCCAGGCTCAGGGCCATAAAAGCGCTGGCGTGACCGGAGTAAAAAGAATCTCGCTCTTCCTCATTATCGGGCTGGTAGGCTGCGGGGGTTTGCGTCCAGACAGATGCAGCGCGGTTATAGCCGTAAACCAGAGGCAGCGCATGCACAGGCCGCGCCCGCCCGGCTTCCTGCTTGACAAAATCAACAAGCACATCGTTGGCCAGCGTTACCAGCGCGCAAAAAGCAATGGCTATAGCCACTCCGCGCCCGCTGATCCGAAAATGCCTGCGGCATAGAAAAATCAGCACGGCTGCGCCCAGCAGCACATGAAAAAATTCGCCAGAGACAAACGGCATCAGCCAGTCCAGGCCGGGGTTGCGCCAATCCTGGTTGATAAGCCGCAAGAGAGCGATATCCCAATCGGGAGTCTGCATGATCTGTCCGGAGTCGGCCTGCCTGCTAAGGCAGGCCGCTAATTCAGAATATAGTGCATGGGGTTCACGCACACGCCGTTGAGCATGACCTCGTAATGCAAATGAGGCCCGGTGGTCCGCCCGGTATTACCGACATAGCCCACCAGATCACCCCGGCTGATGGAGTCGCCCTCTTTAACCGCGCAACGTTGCATATGCGCATAGCGGGTGACCAAACCACTGCCGTGGTTGATAATCACAGTATTGCCGTAAGCGCCGTCCACCCCGGAGAAGCTGACCACGCCCTTGGCCGTGGCCTGAACCGGTGTGCCGCGCTTGGCCGAGATATCAATGCCTTTGTGAAATTCGCCCCGTCCGGTAAACGGAGAACCCCGGCGACCGAACTGAGAAGACACCAGCCCCATGGTCGGCCAGGTGGACGGAGTGGAGGAAAGCACTTCGCGATTGTCGCGGATGGCCCTCAGGAGCTCCTGCTGCTGCACTTCTTCCAGGTGAATGTCTGTGGAAAGCTGCTTGATAAAGGTATGCATCTTGCGGGTCAGCAGTTCCTGGCGGTGCAACGGCAGATAGCCCTTGGAAAAATCGTCCAGTCCGGGGCCGCCCAGGGCGGTGCTTTCAAAAACCTCGGTATCCAGATTCATCATGATCCGCAATTTGGAGTCAAATTGCTGCACCCGGGCCAGATCTGTCTGAATGGTGCGCAGTTTCGCGGTCATGCTCAAGAGCTGGCTGTTCTGCTCCTCCACCAGCTTTTCCGCTGCCTGGAGGCGCTCTTCGCCGATTTTGCTTTTGGTGTAGAATTGCCAGAGATATATGTTACCGGCAGTGAGCGCGGCAATGAGCAGAAACAGGCCGGCCCCGAGCCAGCCGCGCAAATGCAGATTATGGTGCTGCTCGCCGTTTTCCTTAAAGATTACTATATGATATTTTTTAAATAGCATTATGTTCGGTAACCCCTTATTTGACGCCGACTGGACAGGCAGGATGCTGCTCCGGCGTTGCCGATGCTTTCTGAAAAATAATTTCCGGACAGGGCTGAATGACGTCTGTCTGAGATTCCGGGAATGGCCGGAACTCTGGAGATATCGGCTAAAAATTGCTGCAGAAACTTTACTTGATTTGGTACTTTAGCCGCGGCGCTCCCCGTCTGTCAAGTTGCAATTCCAACGGCACAGCGCATTATATATATTGCCCCTGGCCCCTTTATGCAGATTAAAAAGGCCCGACAATTCTTCTGTAATCACGCTGCGCCGCGCCGAGCCTGACGACGGACAGGCATTTTTACGCACCGGCAAATCCCAGGCGCGGGCGGCCTTGATCACATATTGTTTTTCCACCAGAAGCATTGGGCGGATAACCATCAGCTCGCCGCCGAAAAAGGCATCTTTGGCGGCCATGCCGTCCACGCGACCGCCCTGGATGAGGTTCATAAAAAAGGTGGTTACCAAATCTTCGGCTGTGTGCCCGAAAGCCAGATGGGTCAAATTATAGTCGCGGCACAAGCTGAACAGCCGCTTGCGGCGCAGACGCGCACAATAGAAGCAGGGAGAGTTGCTGCGGTTTTCCTCTGAGTGCCCGAGCAGACCATGATCCGACACCTCCAGATGTGCGGCAATACCGTGCGCGGCCAGCCACTCACCCATAACCGCATGGTTATCCGGCTCAAACCCCGGATTGACGTGCAGAGCCATAATTTCAAAGGGAAACGGGACAATCCCGCGCCTGATGGCCAACACTTTCAACAGCACCCAGCTGTCCACCCCGCCGGAGATCGCCACGCCGATACGGGCATGGGGCTGAATCATTTCCAGATGCTGCATGAGTTTGCCGGTAAGGCGCAGGCAGCGCTCCTGGGCAAAATTATATCGTTCCCGCGTCATAATAGTCTTTATCCCTTAGCAGTTAACGCTCGACAAAAGCTCTTTGGCAGCGAAAGCAAGTTCCGCCAAAGCCTTTGCCGCGGAAGGCATGAGACGTTGTTTCATGCCGCCGGAGCATTTGTCAATCAGACTTTTTCAAATGTTAAACGCTCGAAAATCACATTGACAGGTTAACAGGAGCATATTATGAAATTTTGTTTAAGCTTACCCTAATTGTCGGTTGCAGGCTGCACCAGGAAAAACCATGTCCAGATCCCGTAAATCGCTTGCCATCCTCTTTGTGCTTGCCGTTATTTTGGCTGGCGGCGGCTATGTGGCCGTAAAGTTCTGGGTGGGCAGCAGCCCCTGGCCGGACACCGCCCTCAAAAACCTGACCCTGCTGGAATTTTCCGCGCCAGGCCAGGAGCCGTTTGCCCTCTACAAGCAGGATGGGCGCTGGATGGCCCGCGCCGGGCAAGGCCACTGCCGGGGCAATGAAGAGCGCATCCGCCAATTCTGCGAGGCCCTGGCCGTTATCGGCTCCGCCAAAGCAGCGCCGCCGGACGGTTATACCATTCCCGAGGACGGGCAAGCCTTGGCCGCCTTGAGTTTATCCACAGAAAAACACGACTGGAAGCTTGAAATCCTGGCCGCGCAGGGGGGCAGCGACAGCAAAGTGCCCGTGCGCGTAAGCAAAGACGGCGTGGAGTCGTACGTGCAGGTTGACGCCAGGTTTCTTAAACTGCTGGAAATGCCGGTCACCGAATACTCTGACCTGCGTTTGTTTGATTTAAAACCGGAACGCATCAACCGCCTGGTTATCAATGTGCATGGGGTGGAGGCCTGGGATCTGGCCCGGGTGCAGGACGGGGTGTTTCAATTCCGCCAGCCGCAACGCTTGCAGCATGTGGAGCTTGCCCAAGCGGCAATTGAGTTTTATCTATACGCTGTTACTTCCATGCACAGCCCGCGGTTTTTAGAATCCAAAGACAGCCTTGACGGGCCCTTGCCCGAGGCCCTGCTGGAAGTGCAAATTTGGTCCGATGATTCGCCGGCCCCTGAAGAACTGATTATTTTTCACCAGCTCAATGCACCGGAATTCGGACCATTTGTGGCCTATTCGTCCAGGCAGGACGGCTATCTGCCGGTTCCGCCGGGCAAGGTGCAGCAGCTCAGCAATTCGCTGCTGTCCTTGCGCAACCACCCCATTTTGCCGCAGGGCATAGGGCTGGTGGACCGGGTGATGCTGACCACCTGGAACGACAAAGGCCAACCCCGGCAATATGTATTTGTGCGGGAAAACGATGCCTGGCGCCGCCTTGGCGCGGAAGAATCCCTGGTGGGCATGGATGCCTTGATTTGGCGGTTGGGAACCATGCAGACCGACGGCAACAACGGCAACTCGTCGCCGCAAAACCCTGTCCGCCTGATGCGCTGGGATTTTTTCAGCCAGGGGTCCACTGTGCCCACTTTGGTCTTGAGTTTCAGCAATGAACAGGATATGGACGGCATCAAGAGCTGGGTGCAAGTCGGCCCGGACGGACCGTGGTTCCCGCTGCAAAGCCAGGTTGTTACTGAAATTTTGGGGCATTTGCCCGCACCGCTGGAAAATTAATTTTTTAACCCCCAACTGACGGACAGGCTGGAACAAATTTGTAATTTGTCCGCTCAGCCCGTCGGCAACACTGAAAATCCCCTATCCGGAGAACATATTATGGCTAGAATCACTGTGGAAGACTGTCAGGCCCGTGTGGACAACCGCTTTTTGCTGGTCCAGATGGCCATCAAGCGTGTGCGCCAATACCGCGAAGGTTACGAACAGTTGGTTGAATCCAAAAACAAAGAAGTGGTGACCGTGCTCCGCGAAATTGCAGCCGGCAAGGTTCTGCCCGATCTTCCTGAATATACGGAAGGGCTGGAGCTGGACTCCAAGCAAGAATAAGTTTTTGCCATGGCCAGGCTGGATTACTACGAAGTCCTTGGTGTAAGCAAAGAAGCGGGCACCGAGGAGATCAAAAAAGCATACCGCAAGCTGGCTTTTCAGTTTCATCCGGACCGCAATCCCGATGATCCGGAAGCCGAGCAGAAGTTCAAGGAAGCAGCTGAGGCTTACGAAGTTTTGCGCAGCCCGGAAAAGCGCGCCAACTACGACCGCTTTGGGCATGACGGCCTTAACGGCAACGGCTTCGGCTTTTCCTCTGCGGAAGATATCTTTTCTCATTTTGACGATATTTTCGGCAACATCTTCGGGTTTTCCACCGGCCATTCCCGGCGGAGCCACGGCCCTTACCCCCAGGCCGGGGCCAATCTTCGCTATGAGCTGGAAATCTCGTTCCGCCAGGCCGCGCTCGGCGATGAAGTCAGCATTAAAATTCCCCGCAAGACGCAATGTGATGAGTGCGGCGGCAGCGGAGCCGCACCCGGCACCGAGGAAGAAATCTGCCCGCAGTGTGAAGGCAGCGGCAAAATCACCCGCAGCCAGGGGCTGTTTCACTTTACCATGCCCTGCTCGGCCTGCCGGGGCGAAGGCCGCATTATCCGCACCCCCTGCCCCAAATGTAAAGGCCAGGGGCTCATTCACGATGTCCGCGAACTTTCCGTGCGCATCCCTGCCGGGGTGGACAACGGCAACCGCCTGCGCTTGCGCGGCGAGGGCGAACCCGGCGCCCATGGCGGCCCGCCCGGCGATTTATACGTCGACATCTATGTAAAAGAAGACAAAACTTTCAGCCGCGAGGGACAGCACTTGCTGGTTCAGGTGGAAATTTCCTTTGTGCAGGCTGCCCTGGGCGACCGTATCGAAGTGCCCACCCTGGCCGAACCGGAATTTCTCGATGTGCCCAAAGGCATCCAGAGCGGCACAATCCTGCGCCTGAAAGACCTCGGGCTGCCTTACCCCGGCGCAAACCGCAAAGGCGATCTCCTGGTGGAGGTCATTGTCAACACGCCCACCCGCCTCACCAAGCAGCAGGAAGAGCTTTTGCTGCAATTCCACGAGCTTGAACAGGGCAAGCCCCTGCACAAGGTCAAAAAACTGGTAAAAAAAGCCGGTAAAGCCATGGGCATGAATTAGGCGAGGCGACTCCCGCCCACACCGGCTCTCCCCTGCCACACCCCGGGTTGCTCATTGCCGGGCGGCCTGCCTGCTCCGTATTTTTTATTTTGCTGACCACTGCAACACGCTTTGCCCTTGCGCCTTGCCCCTTGGGTATTGCCTTGCACAGCCGAATTTCGCCGATAAATTTCAGTTGCGCAGTGGCATTTTTTTCGAGTTAACCAGTTGCGGCTCGCGTATTAATTGCACCAAAAGCAATAAAGTTGCACAAAATGAAAACTTGTACTACGTAAAGCCTTAAGAAATTAAATTTATTATTTTCTTACAGACATGGCACAAAGGCTTGATGCTGTGCTAATGCAAAAGTAAGTGCACCGCTAAGCTTGATCAAGGCAAGGCTGTTTTGCCGGTCCCCCCAGGCATATTTGCTCAGGAACCGACAAACCGGCAGGCAGATGCCATAACTTCAACCGCCATTAAGGCAAGGCAGTAATTCATGAGTATCCGTAATAAAGTCATGCTGGCAATTACGCTCTCCGTGATTCTTTCCATCGCGGGGGTTGGAATCATGACTTCAATTCAAATGAACAAGGCGTTTGTCAACAACTTCCGGATCAGCAGCGAAGCTCAGCTCGACCGGATGACCTCATTCACGGGTTATTTCTTTGAAAGCGCCGTGTCCAACGTCAAACTTCTCGCCGCCTCCCCAACGGTTCAAAAAAGTCTCTATGAACTCACTTCTTATGTGGACAGCACGGAAACCCCGGTCATTGTGGGGGCCAACCTGCCCTTGCCGGAGCGGCTGCTCTATGAAGAAATGAACCGCATGCACGACATAATTCCCAGCTATACCCTGATTTATGTGTGCAATATGCAAGGCGGCATCACTCTTGCGCCGGACGTAACCCTGGGACCGCACTTTGACCCGACCACCCGTCCCTGGTTCCGCGCAGTTGCGGAAAAGCAGCAGACCATTATCACTGAAGCCTATGTTTCCGCCTCGGACGGCGCTGCCGTTTGTACCGTGGCTTCACCTGTGCTTATGTACAACCGGCTTGCCGGCGTGGCTGCTTTAGATATCCGCCTGGACACCCTGACCGAGGAAATCGGTTCCGTCAGCATCGGCAAAACCGGTTACGTGCTGATGCTTGACCATATGGGCAGAGTTATTGTCGATCCGCGCAACTCAGCTGCAAACGTGCCCGAAGATCAGCGCTGGCTTGGAAAAACTGTGGAAGAACTGCCCGGCGACGCCTCCCGGGCGATCAGTGAACTGGTGAGCCTGAATTCCGGCGACATGGAAATTGAATTTAACAATACCCTGTGGCTGGCTTCGGTTGAAACCACCGAACGGGGTTGGTCGCTAATTTTACTGCAAGAAAAAGCCGAAGTCTTTGCAGACGCCATGAGCGTTACCTTCGGCATTCTCATGGCCGGAGCCGTTATCATTGTAATCATGCTCCTCGCCGCCTGGATGCTGGCCAGGTCCATGACCCGCCCCCTCCAGGTGCTGGCCTCTGCCTCTCAAGCTGTGGCCGAAGGCGATTTGCAGGCCATTCCCCAGGAAGAAGCGCCGTTTAAGGGCGAGCTGGGGCTGCTGCACAAAAGCTTGAAGCAAATGGTGGCCAAACTTGCCGAACTGATAGAAACCGCCAATGCCAAAATGCTGGAAGCGCACGATGCCCTTGATCTGTCCAAGCGCTCACTGCAAGAGGCTGAGGAAGCCAAAAAATTTGCCGAGCAGGCCCGCCGCGACGGGGTGCTGCAAACCGCCAACCAATTGGCTTCCATCATTGAACAGCTGGCCGCCACCACGCACAGGCTGTCCGTTGAAGCGGGCCAGACCGAACAGCGCGCGGCAGAGCAGCATGAGCGCATAACCGCCACCTCCGTAGCCATTACCCAAATGAGCAATGCCGTAGGCGATGTGGCTTCATCCTCGTCGCGCACCGCCGGGCTGGCCGATGACGCCCGCTCTGAAGCCAAAACCGGTCGGGAATTGGTCACCACCGTGGTCAACAGCATGAGCGAGATTGAAAAACAAAGCCAGGCCATGAGCGAGGGGCTGTCCAGCCTGGGCACCCATGCCAATGATATCGGCAAAATCATGGGCGTGATTAACGATATCGCCGACCAAACAAACCTTCTGGCCCTTAACGCAGCCATTGAAGCCGCCCGCGCCGGTGAAGCCGGACGTGGCTTTGCCGTTGTTGCCGATGAAGTGCGCAAGCTGGCAGAAAAAACCATGGAAGCCACCAAGCAGGTAAGCGAAGCCATTACCACTATCCAGCAAGGCACTACCAGTAACATCCAGGCCATGAGCGAAGTGTCAGACTTTGTCAGCCAATCCACAGGGACCGCCCGCCAGGCAGGCGAGTCGTTGCATGGAATTGAAAAACTGGTCGAAGGCACGGCTGGAGAAGTCCGCTCCATCGCCACGGCCAGCGAAGAGCAATCGGCCACGCTTGAGGAAATAAACCGAAGCACGGACGGCATCAACCAACTGGCCGCTGAAATGTCGGAAAGCGCAGATCTGTTTAACAAAGAAGTGCGCGAGTTGGCTGCTCTGTCGGACAAGTTGACCGAAATTGTCACCAGCTTGCAGCAGGACGAATAACCGCGGCAGATCCAGCATTGCGGCTTTGCAGCTGAAAGCAACCAGCTTGCGGGCGTTGCTGCGCTCTATTCCACATGTAAACAGGGCCGACAGTCTTTTAGGCTGTCGGCCCTGCTCCCCTTTTCTTCAGGTTTATGCTTAATTATCGGTAAAATGCCCTAATTCATACGCCTCAAAGCTTCCTCAAACTCCGCCTGAGATATCTGGCGAATGCCGCTGCCTTGCAACAATCCGGCGCTATTGTCGGAAACTTCGCTTTCATTGGTCGGCGGGCGGGTTTGCGTCAAAGCCATGGGCGGACGCAGAATGCTCTGCCCTTCCAGTTGCGCCCGGCCTACTTCCGGACGAGCCGCGCCAAAGCGGGAGAGCGCGGAGTTGCCCTGCACGGGCCGTCCTTCTGCCAGCGTAGGATTGGTATCTTTTTTAACTTCGCTCTGGCGGAATCTGCTCCCCTGCTCAGGCCGTACAGCCTGCTCGGCCCGGGCGGTTTCCACAGGCGCGGTCAGCGGCGGGGTCTCGCCCTGCCCGGCCAGCAAGCTGGCTGCAGTGATGGAATCAGCCGGATAACTGTCCAGAACCGGCAGGGGCGGCATAGTCTGGTCCTGATTCAAACTCAGGTTGCTAACACCGTCCAGGGGCTGTGTCTGGGCATCCGGGGTGGTAGGCGCGGTGGCCATATTCCTACCGGCCAGTTGCGCGGCCAGACCGCCGCCCAGCATAAACTGGTTCTGCAGGCCGAAACCGGGCTGTCTGGCCAGTTCTTCCACCGGCGCGTCCACATTGCTCAAGGCCGCCTGCTGCATTTGCGAGGGGGCGGGCGGTGGAACAACCGCGTCAGGGTGGGTGCCCAGGCTGTCTTCCAGCAAATCTCCGGCCAGGGCCAGTTGCTCGGGAGTTTCCGCCGGGGCGTCCTGTTCCTGATCGGCAAGCTCGCTGTAAAGATTTTCATCTTCAGCAACTTCCGGCTCAAGCGCAAAGTTTAATTTATTTTCCAGGGGCAGGCCGATGTTTTCCAGGGGCAGAATCTGCTGGCGCGCCTGAAGCATGCCCGGTGAAGTGGCAATGGTGGCCTTGCCCAGTTTCACATTGAGCTGCTGCTCAAGCATATCCGCCAGACCGATGCCGCCGGCCTCGGCCATTTTTTTGGCCAATTCCTGGTCAAACATGGCCTGGTAGGACTCTTCGTCACGTGAGTGCAAAAAGCCCTCCTTGCCGACATTCTTGCGCATCTGTTCCCAGATTCGTTGCAGGAAAATGGATTCAAAACCCTGACAGGCCTCCTTGAGCTTGCGTTCGGCAGCTTCATCGCCGCCGGACAAACGCTCGCGCAGGGCGTCAATCTGCAATTTGCGCTGGGCAGGGCTTTCTTCCAAAGCTTGCTGTGCCGCCAAACGGGGGTCAATCAGGGGCAGGTCCATTACATCACCTCTAAATCCGCATGCAGGGCGCCGGCTGTCTTCAAAGTGCGCAGGATGGTAATCAGGTCGCGCGGAGTTGCGCCAATGGCGTTCAAACCATCAACCAGCTCCTGCAAGGTTGCGCCTTCCACCATCATCAAGCGGCGGTCCTGTTCATTAATATTGATTTCCGAAACCGGAGAAACCACTGTTTCTCCAGCGCTGAACGGGCCGGGCTGGGAAACGTCCTGGTATTCGCTGATGAGCACGCTCAGGTTGCCGTGGGCCACGGCGGCGCGGGAAATACGCACATCCCGGCCCAAAACTATGGTCCCGGTTTTTTCATCCACAACCACGCGGGCCGGGCCATCCGGGGTAATTTCAATATTCTCCACAGAAGCCATCAACGGCACCAGGTTGCCGCGATATTCCACCGGCACCAGCAATTCCACGGTGGAGCCGTCCACGGCAGCGGCAAACTGCCCGCCCATGGCCGCGTTAAGCCGCTCGGCCATCTGCATGGAGGTGGAAAAGTCGGGCTGCCGCAGGTGCATGGTGAGCTTGTCCTGATCGTTAAACTCAAAGGGCACGGAACGCTCAACAATGGCCCCGCCGGGCACTTGTCCCACGGTGGTATGGTTTTTATTGGCAGTGGCCGCTTCGGCGTCCACGGTAAAACCGCCCAAAATAAGCGCGCCCTGGGCCAGCCCATAAATTTTGCCGTCCACCCCGGTCAATGGCGTTTGTAGCAGCACACCACCCAGCAGGCTGGTGGCGTCACCCAGGGAGGATACGGTTACGTCGAGCTTGGTGCCGGGCTTGGCCGACACCGGCATTTTGGCGGTGACCATTACTGCGGCCACGTTTTTGGGCTTCATTTTGCTGATATCCACGGATACGCCCATACGCTCCAGCATGTTGACCATGGAACGCATGGTGAATTGGGAGTCGCGCTTGTCGCCGGTACCGGCCAGACCCACCACCAGACCGTAGCCGACGAGCTGGTTGTCGCGCACCCCGCTGAAGGTGGCGATGTCTTTGATGCGCACCGCCCGGACTTCCGGGGCGATAAAGAGCATTACGATCAGGCCGATGAGGCCGGCAGTCATTATCTTCATAGTTTTATCCATATTCCTTCCTCCCAAAAATCCGGGAAATCACTTGCGCTCATTCTTGCAACTGTCTGTTTTCCGACAGTCGGCATATTCATTATGCATCTAGTGTGCCTAACAAACTCAAAACACAGCTAGAGCACTTTAACATTGAAATTATATGATAGATAAAATGCTCTGGTGCCGCTGCGCGGCA
>CAZNBK010000050.1:10151-11768 GCA_964571105.1 uncultured Desulfovibrionaceae bacterium | reverse complement strand
GATGCGCATGCCGTTGCGGTCGGATTCGTCGCGCAGGTCGGTGATGCCGTCTATTTTACGCTCATGGACCAGCCCAGCGATTTTTTTAACCAGAGAAGTTTTATTCAGCGCATAGGGAATCTCTCTGATAACAATGGCTTCCTGGCCTTTTTTGCGCTCTTCAAGCTCCACCTTGCCCCGAATTTTAATGCTGCCCCGCCCGGTGGAGTAAGCTTCGCGCAGATGACCGCCATAGATAAACCCGGCAGTGGGAAAATCCGGTCCGTGGACGTGCTCCATGAGGTCGTCCACCGTGCAGGCGGGGTTATCAATGAGCAGAAGCAGGGCTCCGCAGAGTTCGCCCAGGTTGTGCGGCGGGATATTGGTAGCCATACCCACGGCAATGCCCGAAGAACCGTTAAGCAGCAGGTTGGGCACCTTGGTGGGCATCACCGATGGTTCTTCCAGGGTGTTGTCGTAGTTGGGGCGGAAATCCACGGTATTCTTGTCAATATCATCCATGAATTCCGAGGCCAGCCGGGACATGCGCACTTCAGTATACCGCATGGCCGCAGCCGAGTCGCCGTCAATGGAACCGAAGTTGCCCTGCCCTTCAACCAACGGATCGCGCATGGCAAAGTCCTGGGCCATACGCACCAGGGCGTCATATACCGCGATGTCGCCGTGCGGGTGATACTTACCGATAACGTCACCGACCACGCGGGCGGACTTTTTCGGAGCGCGGTTCCAGCTGTTGCCAAGTTCGTGCTGGGCGAACATAATCCGCCGGTGCACGGGCTTCAATCCGTCGCGCACATCGGGAATAGCTCGCCCGATGATTACCGACAGGGAGTATTCCAGATAGGATTTTTTTAGTTCATGTTCAATGCTGATCTGTTCGGACACTATTTACCTCAACCTTGCTTGGTTCATTATCTCGCTGCAATTTTAAGATATTTCAAAGCGCTTTACGTCTGAAATTGCCGCTACAACGGGAGCAAACCCCGCCCGATGCCGTGCAACACATCGTCAGAGCATTTTAGCTTGCTATATGCTTTCACGTTAGCATGCTTTAAATATCAAGCTGCTGCACGGACAGCGCGTTGCGCTCGATAAATTCACGACGCGCCTCCACCCGGTCGCCCATGAGCTGCTCAAAGGCCTCTCCGGCTTCTTCGGCATCTTCAATATTGACCTGCAGGAACACCCGGTTTTCCGGGTTCATGGTCGTCACCCAGAGCTGCTCGGGGTTCATCTCACCCAAACCTTTGTAGCGCTGGATGGTGATACCTTTGCGGGCCTCATCCAGCACATAATTGTAGAGGGTAAAGATATCGGTCTGCACTACCGGCTGGTTGTCTTTTCTCTCCACGGTAAAGACCAGGTCTTCACACTTATTGTGAATATTTGTCAGTGCTTCCAATGCCTGAACATACATCTTGGATTTGAAAAATTCCAAGGGCAGGTGCGTGCGTTGCCCGCTCTTGCTGGTAACCAGCAGATAAGAGCGCTGTTCAGACTCGGTCTCTTCGGTGATTACTTCATAGCTGAAATCATGCTTGCCCAGCCATTCACCAAAGCCGTTACCGGCTTCTTCAAGGAAATAATCCGGATCAAGCTTGTTGCTATAATTAATAA
>CAZNBK010000050.1:0-10141 GCA_964571105.1 uncultured Desulfovibrionaceae bacterium | reverse complement strand
AGCACAGGAACAATTCGCGGGGAATACCGGCGTGTTCTGCGTCGGTTATTCTCTTGTCCATGGCCTGAATGGAATTCATCAGCCGGATTACCTCGTCGCCCTGGAAACTTTCGCCCGACGCCAGGGAGATGACTACTTCCTTGCTGATGCGTCCCAACAGGAATTTATTCAGCTCTTCATCGTCTTTAATGAACTTTTCCATGCCCTTGCTGGCCACCCGATAGAGCGGCGGCTGAGCGATATACAGGTGGCCCTTATCGATGAGCTCGCGGTATTGCCGGAAAAAGAACGTCAACAGCAGGGTGCGGATGTGCGCCCCGTCCACGTCGGCGTCGGTCATGATCACAATCTTGTGATAGCGCAGTTTGGCAAGGTCCATATCCTCCTCGCCGATGCCAGCGCCCATGGCCGTTATCAGGGCCTTTATTTCCTCGTTGGCCAGCATCTTGTCAAAACGAGTCTTTTCCACGTTCAAAATTTTGCCGCGCAAGGGCAAAATGGCCTGAGTGCTTGGGTTGCGCCCCTGCTTGGCCGAACCGCCGGCAGAATCGCCTTCCACGATGAACAATTCCGAATCCACAGGATCTTTACTCTGACAGTCTGCCAGTTTACCGGGCAGGGAGTTGTCTGAAAGAGCGCCTTTGCGGCGGACAAGATCTTTGGCCTTGCGGGCGGCGTCACGCGCCCTGGCCGCATCCACTGCTTTATCTATGATCAGCTTGATATCTTTGGGGTTTTCCTCAAAGAAGTTGTTCAGGCTTTCATAAACTGTGGAGGAGACAATCCCCATCATTTCGCTGTTGCCCAGTTTGGTTTTGGTCTGGCCCTCAAACTGGGGGCTGGATAATTTAACACTGAGTACTGCGGTCAGACCTTCGCGGACATCATCGCCGGACAGCTTGGTTTTTAATTTTTTGGCCTGTTCGGAATCAACAATGTACTTATTGATCGCCCGGGTCAGCCCGGCCCGGAAACCGGCCAGGTGAGTGCCGCCTTCCTTGGTGCGAATGTTGTTGGCGTAAGTAAGAACGTTTTCCTTATAACCGGCGTTATACTGCAAAGCGAATTCCGTGGTTACGTTGTCAACCAAACCGGATCCGTAAATAACCGAGTGCAGACCGCCTTCGCCGGAGTTGAGGTTTTTGACAAACTGCCGCAAACCGCCGTCAAAACGAAATAGATGGTTATCCCCGGTCCGTTCGTCGGATAATTCAATTTCCAAACCCGGATTGAGATAAGCCAGTTCTTCAAAGCGCTTGGCCAGTATTTCATAGTTGAATTCAACGGTTTCAAAGATTTCTTCGTCGGGATGAAAACGTACGGTGGTGCCGTGGGTATCGGATTCACCCAATACTTGTAAATCTTCCTGGGGTACGCCGAGCGAGTAGCGTTGCTTGTAGCGCTTGCCGTCGCGGCGGATGGTAACTTCCAGATTATCGGACAGGGCGTTAACGCAGGAAACGCCGACCCCGTGCAAACCGCCGGAAACCTTGTAGGCATCGTTGTCGAATTTGCCCCCGGCGTGCAGTTTGGTCATGACCACTTCAACTGCCGGACGGCCTTCTTTGGGATGGATATCCACCGGAATACCGCGACCGTTGTCGCTGACAGTCACACTGTTGTCCAGGTGCAGGTTGACGATAATCCGGGTGCAGTAACCGGCCATGGCTTCGTCAATGGAGTTGTCCACAACTTCGTAAACCAGGTGGTGCAGGCCGCGAAAATCGGTGCTGCCTATATACATAGCCGGGCGCATGCGCACAGCGGCAAGGCCCTCAAGAACGGTAATATTGTCAGCAGTATAGGCCTGTTGACGGGTGGTGTTTTCCTGAGTCATTAAACCTCTTCCTCGTTGTAATAGGAGTCCTCAACAATTTTCATGGGCATGATGATAACCGTGTATTCCGGGTCATCCTTGCCGGTAATGCCGCAAGGGCCTTCACTGCCGGTAAGGACCATATTGACCTGTCCGGAATTGAAGTGATTGAACACCTCAATGAGATCTTTGGTGGGGAAGGCAATTTTTTTCAATTCGCCGCTATATTGCACTTCCATATTTTCCGATGCCGAACCCACATCCTGGCCCAGAGCCGATAAATTCAGATCTGTGCCCAAATCAAAGTTCACACAGCGGTTATTGTCGGTGTTGAATATGGAAATACGGTCCAGAGCTTCGAGCATGTCCTGGCGCGGAGCGGTTAATTGAGAGCGCTCCGGGTCATCGAGCTTGGCCAGAAAATTGTGATAATCTGGATATTCGTAGGCGCTCAAGGGCAGACTGAAACTTTCTTTTTTATCTGCTGTGCGCAGGTAAAGCCGCTTGTCGCTGATATTGATTTCAATTTCGTCATTGCCGAGCCATTTTTTAAGTTCAGCCAAATAGCGCTTTTGAATAAGAATGCCTTCCTGGGGCAACAGGCCGTGTAAATCGGGATTATTAAACCGGAACATGGCAAACTGATGCCCGTTAAGCCCGCAGGCTTCTATATTATCATCCCCCACCGGCTTGATATACAAGCAAGCAATCGCTTCCAGGGTGTCTTCGTCACCGATGCAAAAATTCAAGCGGTCAATGAGTTCCTGCAAAAAATCACCGCTCCAGAATACTGCCCGCTCATCGGGAAAAGCGGAAAAGTCCTGAAACCAGGAGGCATCGTGCGTCGGCAGCTTATATTTACGACGGCCTTGTTCGACCAGTAAATTACCGCTTTCACCGTCCACTTTTAAGGTGACCGAGCCGGGAGGCAGCTTGCGGACCAGATCCACAAAGGCTTTGCCTTGCACGCCAACCAGGCCGGAGTCTGTTATCTCGGCGGTATAATGACCGCAGAATTCGATGTTGGAATCCGTGCACAACACAGAGAGTCTGCCTCCGTCACTCTTCAGCCAGATGGAGCGCAGATAAGCTGCCCCTGATTTGGTGGGAATGATATTGGCGGCTTTTTGGAGACCTTCAATGACGTCCTCTTTTTCAATCTTTAAAAACATAAATATCTCCTGTTGTGATAGTAGGTCGGCACCTTTTGTTACTAACCTATCAACCCTGTGCAATTATTGACCAAACAGTTTGTTTCAATTTGTTTGTTTAACAAACTCTCAAGTGCCGAACCGGATTTTGTTTAATCAAGATTCGACTTCCAGACACTTGGTCTTAAGTTCCTTGACGGTTTTGTGCATATCCTGGTCAAGCTTAAGATTTTCTTCAACTTTTTTAACTGAATACATGATCGTGCTGTGATCTTTACCGCCAAATATTTTCCCGAGCTCCGGATAGGATGAATTGAGCAAATCACGGCATAGATACATGGCAATTTGCCTGGCCGCGACAATATCCTGCCGTCTTTTGCTGCCGATTATTTCCGCAGGGGAAATATCAAGATGCGCGGCAGTTAAATTAATGATCAGACTGGAGGTCACTTCCGGTAAAGCCTTGCCGCCCGCATGGCGCATAATGCTTTCAAAGTCTGAATCAAGCAGATCGCGCCCTGACAAACTTGTGTAGGCCGACAGCCTTTTTATAATCCCGTCCAGTTGCCGGATGCCTTCAAATCTCACTGCCAGGGCAAGCACCTGCTCCTTGCGCAAACTTAAATTGCTGAGCAGGCATTTATCCATGATGTATTGGGTGCGAACGGTTAAATCGGGCCTTTTTATGGCCAGGCACAAGCCGCTCTCCAGACGGGAACGGAGGCTCGAATTCAAATCGTGCGCTTCACCGGGTTTATCCAAACCGGCAAAGACCATTTGTTTGCCCGCATCAAACAGGGCATCCATGAGTAAAACCAATTCATCCTGCAAAGAAGGCATTCTATATATTTTTTGCAAATCATCCACTATTAAAACCGAATAAGCGAGAATACGCTGTCTGGCGCGGCGCTGATTTTTGGCTACCTCATAGTGGGTTTTCAGTTCATCCGGCGTGCAATAAAAAACAGTGCCCTTGTTCAAGGTAATCAGCTCATTGGCCAGGGCGCGCAATAAATGAGTTTTCCCGCAGCCGCTTGTTCCCCAGAGCACCAGCGGATTAAATTTACCCAGGGCTTCCGAACCGGAGGCAATCCGCCTGATGATCTCAACCGGAAAAGAATTTTTGGAACCCGGCAGAAAGTGTTCAAATGTATGCATCTGCGCGAGCAGTGTACCGGGTTCACTATTTTTTGTCTTATCGCTCGGCGGCTGCGGAAATGCTGAGGGAACAACCCCGCTTGCATAGCGAATTTTTATGGATTCGCCCAAATTGTCTTTGAGGCAGGTTTCCAGATTGCCTCGATACGCAGACATGAACCAGCGCCCAAATAATTTGTGGGGAAATTGCACGTAAAGGCAGTTTTCCGGTTCTTTATACTCCAGGTTCAAGGGGTCAAACCATTGCCTCAAGTCTTGCTGAGAATGTTTTTTTTCCAGATATGTACGCAAGGTTTGCTTGAGCATGATTGTTGTTTCAGATCGATTTTTTGACAGCCGGGACACCCTGAACGCAATGGAACTTGATAGCACAAAAACAGCATTTCAACAAGCAATGCGCAAACATTATTTTGCGCTGAACATGTTGATTTTACTGGATGGCAAGGCAACCGACGCTCATGAGAAAATGGATTTTAGCGGTCTGAGAGCCAAGCCTGAGCGGATAAAAAAATGTCTTTACAGCAGACCGAGTTCCCAGTTGAAGGGGCTGCTGCGCTCGGGCACGGTTATTTCTTTGGGCAGGTGTTCTTCTATGTGCACAAAACAGTTGTAACCAGCCTGGAACAACGCTTCGCGGTGTAAGGTGATGTCCAGCGGCCAGGCCGGATAAATCCAGGTATTTTGCCCATAGCGGCGCATCCAGTACGGCTCGCGTTTGGGGCTGAGCAAAGTCTCGGTATAGGCTTTTTGATTTTGCCCGTGCCGGGAAATACCCGACGGCCAAAACCCGCTTAAAACAATGCCCAGGGGCAATGGGCTTTTGCCGGGTAGCGCGAGCAACTCTTCTCCGGACAGTTCCGGACTGACCACGGCCAGGGCGAAGCCCATATCCTGCAAAATTTGAGCGGACAGCGGATTGGTGGTGTTGCAGAACGGTCCGGCTACAACCTCCAAACCATGCAGGTCATTGCCGCGAATATTCCGCAGCAATTGGATTTGCCAAGGGCTATTGCAGACAATGGAAACGGCCCGGTTGCGCAGAATATTTTCCAGCAGGCGCAGCCATTTGCTTTCCTCATCAGGCCAAATAACCGGCGGCAGCCACCAGCTTATCCGGGGCACCACCGTGCGGGACACTTCTTCTGCGGTGCGCGGGCTGAGCCATAAGCCGGTGACCTGCGGGCCTCCTTTGCGCCCTCGGGTTTCTTTGCCGTGCGGTATGCTGCTGCGCAAAAGTATGCTTTGCACCCCCCGTTTGTGGGAGATTGCCGTAGGCAATGCGGGCAACCAGGTGATCGCTCGACCTTCCCTAACCGGGCGGGAGCTCAGTTTTTTTTCCCATGTTGCCAAGAGCGCAGCCAGTTCAGGCTCCCTGCGATCCAGCAAGTACACAGGTGTTCCGCTGTCAGGCATTTTTCCTTTGTGATTTAATGTCAAAGCGCCGTTTTTGGGCACGGCTTTGCTGATGGTGGTGGTAAAATGCGCAGACTCATCTTCCATGCCTACACGCAGATAGTCGCCGGGCAATAGCGGCAGGCGCGGCTTGAGCACCAGTTTCGGCTTGGGCGGCGTTTTTTTTGCGTCCCGTGCGGTCTGCTTTTTAGCTTTCCCTGCGCCGGGCTTGCTTTCCGGCTGTTCGCGGATCAATTTTCCGACAAACAGCCCTGAGGCGGTTTGCCCGTCCGGGCTGGTCACCGCGGCCTTGTGCTGCGGGAGGAACAACCCCCTGGTCGGCGCCCGGCCAAGGGCTTGCGCCAGAATGTCCTCAACAGCCTTTTTTGTGGCCGGATCTGAGGGGTTGTCCCGGAGCATCCGGTACGCCGTGGTCACATAGTAAACATAATGCGGCCCCTTGCGCCTACCCTCAATTTTCCAGGAGCGCAGGTTGGGGATATCCAACAGAGTCTTGGCCATCAGATCCAGCGACAGGTCAAGGCAGGAGAACAGGGCGGCCTTGTGATTCTTCAAGCTGTAGATCCGGCGGCAGGGTTGCACGCAACGTCCGCGCAGGCCGCTTTTGCCGCCCAGATAACTGGACCAGTAGCATCGCCCGGAAACACAGTAGCAAAGCGCCCCGTGCACGAACAGCTCCAGAGCCAGATCGGGCGGAGCAGCCGCACAGGTCTGCCTGATTTCATCAATGGACAGTTCGCGGGGCAGGATGACCCGGTTTGCGCCGAGCTCTGCAGCCGCCTGGAGGGCCGCAGGGTGTGTGATATTGGCCAGGGTGGACAGGTGCAGCTCGCCGCTGAAGCCTGTTTGTCTGGCTAAATCCAGGGCGGCCAAGTCCTGCACGATCAGGGCCTGCGGGCCGATATCGCGCTCCAGCCGGGCAATGAGGCGACCGGCCGGGGCTAGGTCGTCTGTTTTCAGTACCGTGTTAAGGGCAATGTATATTTTGCGGTTTTCTGCCCCGGCCAAATCTGCCAAGCGCCCCAGGTCTGTGAAGGAGAAGTTTTCAGAGAGCATTCGCGCGGAAAAATGCTTCAGTCCCAGATAGATGGCGTCAGCACCTGCCGCAAAGGCCGCCAGAGCGGCTTCCACATTACCAGCCGGAGCCAGGATCTCGGGTTTAAACCGTACGGAGTTGTTCATGAATGACTTGCGCCCGGCAATAATCCGGCATGCGGGGGTCCTTGTAGATTATTCAAAACGCGAACACGCCGTGATCATTATGGAATCAACCGGCACATCGTCGTACCAGTCGGTGTTTTTTGTTTTTGCTTTTTCAATTTTTTCCACAATTTCCATGCCTTCCACAACCCGACCGAAAACCGCGTATCCATAGCCTTGCGGGGTTTCTTCCGAATGGTTCAGAAAGTCATTGTCGGCAGTATTAATAAAGAACTGGCAAGTGGCGCTGTGGACTTCCGATGTGCGGGCCATGGCCACCGTGCCGCGCTCATTTTTCAGCCCGTTGTTGGCCTCGTTGACGATGGGGTCGCGGGTTTCTTTGGTGTTCATGCGGATGTCCAGGCCGCCGCCTTGAACCATAAAATCCTTGATCACCCGATGAAAGATGGTGTTTTCATAAAAACCCTCATCAACATATGCCAAAAAATTGGCCACAGAAGCCGGAGCTTCTTCGGGGAACAGCTCAATTAAAATATCGCCGGAAGTGGTTTCCAGCAGAACCAGGGGATTGCTCATATGTATATCCTCGTAAAATCACAATTTTCTGGGCTGTTTGTAACCTTATTGGCCGCGCAGGGCAACTGCTGGAGCGCTAACACTTGAAAAAGTCTAATCGGCAAGTGCTCTGGCGGCATGAAACAACGTGCCAGGCCGCCCGCGACAAAGGCTTGGGCGGAACTTGCTTCCGCCGTCAAGAGCCTTTGCCAAGCGTTAGTCGCTATAATCAGCAGAGAAAACTAACTCGGAGGCTCCATTGTTTGCCAAGTAAATGGAGCTGGTATACAAACATGGGAGTTTTTATTCAAAAAGTATCCTGCATGCTGTCCGGCTGAATTACTCGGGCAGCAGTTTTGTTAGCCGAGCAATTGAGTATACTATGAGCTCATCAATTACAGATTTCTGGCACACCCTTCCCCCCCCGGCCCGCGACGGTCTGTTGCGCGGCAGCGTGGGAACGCGGCAACTGCTCGACCTGGCTGCGGCTTTGTTCAGCGAGGACAGAAAGGCGATCCAGCAACATTTGGCCGGAGACTTTATGTTTGCCGCCTGGGAGCATTCGCCGCTAAACATCTCTCTGGCCTTTGAGCTTCTGCGTCTGGACCAAAAGCTGCTCAAGCTTGGCTCGGCTGCGCGCCGGGTTTTGCAAGCAGTTGCCCAGGAACAGACCCCAGCGGATTTAGGGGCATATCATCAAGTTAAAAGTAGTTTTGATTATGAGGCCATGGCGGCTTTTATTGAGCGGACCCTGTCAGTCGGCGATAATAGTTTGTACTGGCTGGGCGAGGCCTGGGAGCTGGCCTTGTCGGATTCGCGCCAAGCCTGGTTTCAAGGCTTATTGGCTAAATGCGGGGAACAGCAGCCGGTGCTGCGTTATTTGAAGGGCTGCTCCGCACTGGCCGAGCACAGCGGCCTGGAATCAGATTTGCGAGTAAGCCGGGGCGCGGAAGCGGCCTTGCCCGTATTTACGGAATTGGCCAACGCTTTTTGCCCATTGGCGGAGCTGGAAGCTGCAACGGATCAATTCTGGTTGGCGCCCTTGGAAATGCAGGCCCATTGCCTGGATTTACTCGGCGAAACAGCGCAAAGCGCTCGAATTTGGCAGGTGCTGCTCAAGCGGCGTCCCTGGCACAGCAACCTTCTTTTGCGGGTTTTTGACCGGGTTTTTGCCGGGCAGGCCGCCGGTGATGAACTGGCGCAGCAGACGGACCTTTTACTGTACACCTATAACAAGGCCGACGACATCAATACGGCGCTTACGGCCTTGGCCCCAAGTATTTCCTGGTTCAGGCATGTTTATATTTTAAATAACGGCAGCACAGACAGCACCAGCCAGGTATTTGCCGCCTGGCAAGACAGACTTGGTAAAGATACGCTGACAACCATTGGCTTACCCACCAATATAGGCGCGCCAGCGGCCAGAAATTGGCTGATAAACGTCTCCAAGTCCAGTTATTCCCTTTTTTTGGACGACGATGCCGTTGTTTCCGACCCGCAGGATACGGATCAACTGCGCTGGCTTGGGCAATTGCAAGCCGCTGTAGCCAGATATCCGCAGGCAGGGGTTTGGGGTATTAAGATTCGCGACCGTTATAACCCCTGGCTGGCTCAGTCGGTGGATTTGAATCTTAAACTTGCGAACGCTCCTTTTGCGCTGACCGCAGCGGAAAGCCAGCCGTTTGTCTTGACCGATATGCATAACCAGGTGGCGGATTTTGGGTATTTTTCCTATGTCCGGCCCTGTTTGTCCGTAACCGGCTGTTGCCACCTTTTTTCCCGAGACCGCGCGGAGTCGCAACCATTTTTCAACCTGATGTTCTCACCGTCACAGTATGATGATTTGGAACGCGACCTCAGGGATTTTTTAAATGACAGGTATGCTGTGTATACCGGCCTGGGCTCTGTTTATCATCTAAAGCGCACGGGCCGCGCCACCGCAATGAGTTCCGGACAATATGGCAACGGGCTGGCAAACCGGTATAAACTTTATGCGCGCTTTAGCGCCGAGGAGCTGGCCAAAATGTATGCTCGCCAGCAAACCCTTTTGTTGGAAGATTTTCAAGCCAAAGCTGTACAGATGGATGCTTTTTTTAAAGACCAGGCCGGGTTCTGCCCGAGCATTTAAGACTTGAAATGCTTGCGGCGGAGCACATCCTGTTTGCCGCTCTGCCGCGATAAAAATATATTATTGAGTCCCGAGTCCAAGCGACTTAAGTTTTCACATGAAACATTGGATCAACTTATGACCACTCAACACCACAAATATGTCATTATCGGCGCAGGCCCAACCGGGCTTGGCGCGGCGCACAGGCTTAAAGAGCTGGGGGAGCATGATTTTTGCGTGCTGGAAGCCAATGCCTATCCCGGCGGTTTGGCTGCAAGTTTTAAAGATAAACAGGGGTTTACCTGGGATATTGGGGGGCATGTAGTTTTTTCTCATTACCCTTATTTTGATGCCCTCCTGGATACGCTGCTGGGCAGTGATTACAATGAACACATGCGCATTTGCCGTATCCGTATGGCCGAGCGCTGGACCCCCTATCCCTTTCAAAACAATATCCGGCATCTGCCCAAGGAAACCCAATGGGATTGCGTGGAAGGCCTGCTGCCGGGCAGGCGGCCCACGGAGACGCCCAACAATTTCGCCGAGTGGATTCAATGCGTTTTCGGCAGCGGTTTGGCCAAGCACTTTATGAACCCCTATAACTTTAAAGTTTGGGCCACTCCGCTGGAGCAAATGTCATATACCTGGATTGGCGAGCGGGTCAGTGTGATCGATCTTGAGTCTGTATTGCGCAACGTGATTTTTGACCAAGACAATGTTTCCTGGGGTCCAAACAATACCTTCCGCTTCCCCGGGCATGGCGGCACAGGGGCCATCTAC
>CAZNBK010000049.1:0-11777 GCA_964571105.1 uncultured Desulfovibrionaceae bacterium | reverse complement strand
CCCCACCAAATCTGACGGCTGATGCACCAGTCGCGGATATTGTCCAGCCAGTTATAATAGGTCTTGTTCCAGGAGGTGGGCAAAATTTCCGTATCCTGCGGCACGGCAGCCCGGGCGCGCGGGGCCAGCTTGGTGGTGGCCACAAACCATTGCAGCGAGACATGGGGTTCCACCACAGTCTTGCAGCGGTAACAAACGCCCACGCTGTTGTTATAGTCCTCAACGCTGACCAGATACCCCTGCGCGGCCAGATCATCCACGGCTGCGTCGCGGGCGGCTTCCTTGGCCAGACCGGCATATTTACCGGCCTCTTCCAGCATGATCCCGTTTTCGTCAATAACCTGGATAAACTCCAGATTGTGCTTGTGCCCCAAATGCCAGTCGTTGTGGTCGTGCGAGGGGGTGACCTTGAGCGCGCCGGTGCCGAACTCGCGATCCACGTATTTATCGGCAATAACCGGGATTTCCCGGTCGGTCAGGGGCAGACGCACCTTCTTGCCGATAAACTGCTGGTAACGCTCGTCATCGGGGTGCACGGCCACGGCAGTGTCGCCGAACATGGTTTCCGGCCGGGTGGTGGCCACAATCAGCTCGCCGCTGCCGTCAACCAAAGGATAGCGGATATGCCAGAGGTGCGTCTTCTGCGGTTCATGCTCGACTTCGTCATCGGCCAGGGCAGTATGGCAGTCCGTGCACCAGTTGATGATATATTTGCCTTTATAAATGAGACCGTCATTGTAAAGGCGCACAAAGACCTCACGCACGGCGCGAGACAGCCCCTCGTCCATGGTGAAGCGCTCGCGGGTCCAGTCCACGGAAGCGCCCAGAGCGCGAATCTGGCGGGTGATGTTGCCGTGGTACTCTTCCTTCCACTGCCAGACGCGTTCAATGAATTTCTCACGGCCAAGGTCGTGCCGGGTTTTGCCTTCCTGGGCCAGACGCCGCTCCACCACGTTTTGGGTGGCGATGCCGGCATGGTCGCAACCGGGCATCCAGAGCACGTTGCGGCCTTTCTGGCGTTGATAACGGCAGAGGATATCCTGCAAGGTGATGTTCAGGGCATGCCCGATATGCAGGTTGCCGGTCACGTTGGGCGGCGGAATAACTATGGAATAAGGCTCGCCGGGCGCGTCCGGGTCGGGCGAGAATGTCTTGTTGTCTTCCCAATGCTGCCGCCAGTTCGGCTCCACCAACTCCGGCTCGTAGCCTTTGGCTAAAGTCTTCATATTTATGGCTCCAAAATCCGGCCGCCTGAAAAGTGGCGTTACTTTGCTGCGGCCATATTTAAAAACAATTTGCTTATAAACCCGAAGCCAGCGCTGCTTCCTCGGGGTATATCCGCTCGATTTCCGCCTTATACTCCGCAAAGCGTTTCTCGGCAATGGCCTGCCTGGCCCCGCGCACCAGATCCAAAAAGTAGGTCAGATTGTGCAGGGAATTGAGCCGAAAAGCCAACAGCTCTCCGGCTGTGTACAAGTGGCGCAAGTAAGCGCGGGAAAACGTCCGGCAGGTATAGCAGGAGCAGGCCGGGTCCAGCGGGCTTTCATCCCTGGCGAACTCGCGGCGCTTGATGTTGATCTTGCCCAGCGAGGTGTACAGCGTGCCGTTGCGGGCGTTGCGGGTGGGCAGCACGCAATCGAACATGTCGATACCGGCGGCTATGCCGTTGATGATGTCGAACGGCGTGCCCACGCCCATGAGATAACGCGGTTTATCCGCGGGCATGAGCGCTGCGGCGTAATAGAGAAAATCCATCAGCTCGGCCTTGGATTCGCCCACAGACAGCCCGCCCAGGGCGTTGCCGTCAAAGTCCAGTTCCGCGATTTCGGCAATGGATTTTTCGCGCAGGTCCTTGAAAAAGCCGCCCTGGCTGATGCCAAACAGCAGGTTTTTCCCGGCCCCCCTGGGGTACGCGGCCCGCGCCCTGGCCGCCCAGCGGGTGGTCAAATCCACGGACTTTTCCGTGTAGGCGCGGTCTGCGCCAAAGGCCACGCATTCATCCAGCACCATCATGATATCGGAATTAAAATTGCGCTGAATTTTGATCACCGACTCCGGGGTGAACAAATGTTTGGAACCGTCCAGATGGGAGCGGAAGGTCACGCCCTCTTCGGTAATTTTGCGCAAATCACTCAAGCTGAAAACTTGAAACCCGCCGCTGTCCGTAAGCACGGGCCCGCGCCAGGCGTTAAATTCGTGCAGCCCGCCCAGTTCGGCCAGCAGCTCGTCCCCGGGCCGCAAGTATAAATGATAGGTGTTGCCCAGAATAATTTCCGCGCCAATGGCCGCCAGATCGTCCGGGGCAATGGCCTTGACCGAACCCACCGTGCCCACGGGCATGAAAATGGGCGTCTTGACCTGACCGTGCGCGGTCTGCAGCAGGCCGCAGCGGGCCGGACCGTCAACAGCCAGGACTTTGAACGCGCCGATGGGCAATCCGGCGCTTATATCCGTGTCGTTCATGCCGGGCAACATACATACAGCGCTCGAGTTTGAAAAGCATATTTTCAGAGCATTTTAACATTGAAATTATATCTTAAGCCAAAATGCTCTGGTGCTGCGAAGCGCAACTGCGCCCGCGAGATTGTCGCAGGCGGACAGGCTTGGCCCTGACTAAAGAAATTTCAGCCACAGCCGATGAGGCAGATAATTGAGGGGAGTGCACCGTTATTTGATGGAGCACTATATGGAGTTGAAATCGGTTTTATTGTTGGCCCGCCACGAATCCCTGGTCAGCGTTGACAAGCAGATGCTGCGTCACGACGAAGACCGGGCCTTCCGGCGGTTCTCTTTTATGGATTCCGGGCTGAAAGCCGCCCAAACCCTGGCCGCAGCAGCCCGTTCCGGCCTGGACATGCCGGGTTTGATTGTCTGCGATCTGCCCCTGTCCGACATGACCGCCCTGCAATTTCTAGGTCTGATCCGCCTGCACCCGGACCTGCGCCGCCTTCCGGTGCTGGTGCTCGGGCATTCCAAAGATATTCACAACCGCGATAAACTGGAGCAGCAAACCCCGGTTGTCTGCCTGGAGCGCCCTTATGCCCGGCAGGCATTGACTCTGGCTCTCAACCGCGTTTTTGCCCAGGCGGCTTTACCGGCCAGCCCGGTTA
This sequence comes from uncultured Desulfovibrionaceae bacterium, assembly GCA_964571105.1. Lineage (GTDB taxonomy): Bacteria > Desulfobacterota > Desulfovibrionia > Desulfovibrionales > Desulfovibrionaceae > JAVBRZ01. Next base: position 8,667 of record CAZNBK010000049.1, on the reverse strand, counting down.
ATCAGCAAGATGGCGAAGCCGCCTTTCGGGCCGCGCTGCGCCTCATGACCCAGCCGCGCAAAGAAAAAAGCCCGGAAGAATTGCTGCGGCACGGCCTGGATTGCCTGCGCCGCAACAATCCCTTTGAAGCCCGGAAAACATTCAAAACCGTTATGACCAAGCACCCGGCGTTTACCGCCCAGTGCCTGCAAGGTCTGGCCGAGGTGGAATCGCGCCAGGGCAATCTGGAACGCAGCCGCCAATTGCTGTACAAGGCCGCAATTATCAACATCCGTTCCCGCAACTTCCAGGCCGCCGAGCGCGCCCTATCGCGCCTGGGCAACCTGCGCGGGACAGAAGAAGCCGCTGCGGGCAAACTAAAGGTCAACCCGCTGTATCAGGCCGGCACGGCTCTAATTCAAAGCGGACACTTTGAAGCAGCGGCTGCGGCATTCTGGCATGGCATGAATCTGACTCCGGCTGATCCAATGCTCTCCCATATTTCCAGGGCCTGTCAGTTTACCGGCAGCCCGGAGAGGGCCGCGCAGGGCATCTGCCGGGCCATGGACCGCAAAAGCCCCAGCCTTGGCCGTGATTTGCGCAAGGCCCTTCTCAATGAAGAGGCTGCCGGGCGCGGCGAAGATCTGCCCGTTTTCACCGATTACGGCCCCATGGGCAATTTTATCGCCAACATTTACAACGTGGCCAAATACACGGTGCGCATGTACCGGCACGCTTAAAACCCTACCCGAACACTCCAGCCAAATAGAGCGGAGAGAGCCGAAAATGCCCGGCTTTCTCCGCTTTTGCCTGTTTCCGGAAATTCAGCCTGCCCCTGCAGCAATCATTTCAGCAAATCAAAGTTGACAAAGTTCTCAAAATATCGTCTATACTGATAGTAGGTCTAAAACCCCTGTGTATGGCAATTTATTGCCATACACACACTTATGCACGTTTTTCAACAGGGAAAAAGAAAAAAGTCTGAAATCAAAGGAGTAACCCATGGCAATAAAACTTTACAACCCACAGGGGCAAATTCAAAAAATCGATATTTCCGCCAATCAGGAAATCGTTTTTGAATTCAACCCCGCCTCGGAAACGGTGGTGGAGCACATCGACGGCAACCTGGTATTCTTTTTTGACGACCAGGGGCAGATTATGCTCACCGGGTTTTACGAGTTAAATTCCGACGATCTGCCTGTGCTGGTGGTCAATGGCGAAGAAATCAGCGCGCTGGACTTTCTGGCCGGCTTTGGCGACGAATCCCTCCTGCCGGCGGCCGGTGCGGAATCTTCCCAAGCCTCCAATTCGGACAGCAGCGGCATCAGCGCTTACGGCGATGAAGCCGGCAGCATAGTTGACGGCATAGACGGCCTGGGTACGCTGGGCCGCAATTTCTGGGAAAGCAACGAAGACTCCGGACGGCTGGCGGATACCGGCGTGCTGCGCACAGCCGCGTACCAACCGCCGACCACCGTCAACCCCAAGGACCCCGATCCTAACCCTAACCCGCCTGAGGGTAATCCGAACCCGCCTGCGTCGGGCAGCGGTCCCCGGCTCATTGACTTCACCCTCAACGGCAAGCTGATGGAGCCCTGGGCCGAACAGACGAGTAGCGGACATGAGCCGGGCAATAATAATGACCAAGCCGTGTTCGCCATGATTGCACCCATGTCAACAATTGGCCCCGGTCAGGGCTCAATGTCCCACGTCGGTATCTATACCATTGCTTTTGACTCAATGTCCGCTGAGGACATTGTTATCACCCTGAGCCTCAACGCGCAAGATGCGGTTCTCGGCCAGGATTTCACGCCCGGTACAGGCTTGTACACGGCGGCGGAAATCATCGCGCATTACACCGACAGCAACGGCAACCTCAACCTGCCGAGCGGTATGAAATTCCCGGTCGGTTTTGACCCCACCGTGGACGGCTACGATGCCGCCTCGGACACCAACTATTATGTCATTCTCGAGTCCGGCCAAAACGTGGCCAACTTTGAAGTGAACATCACCCACAACCATCGCGATAACCAGCACGAAGACGGCCAGGGAAATACAGTTGATCCGTCCCTGAACTGGACCATCACCGATGTGGCTGGCGGCGGCGTTGAGTTTGACGCCAAAGAATACAGCCAAGATCTGCTCAACCGCAACGACGAAATCATTGACGACAACCAGGGTCCGGTTGTCAATATCAACTGGAATGAACCTTACAACGAATATGCGGGCACCTCGGTCAATTACTCTGAGGGTAAAGTCAGCCTCGACCTCAAGCTTGAAGACTTATACGACCGGAGCGGACAGCCGTTGCTCCTCGGCGAGGAAATCGAGGTAAAATTCGAAGTGGTCGGCGCGGACGGCAAGGTGTACGCCGTAGAGGGCAGCATCATCATCGGCCTGGATGGCTCGTCACAGACAACCAGACTGGACCTGCCGGACGCCATCGCCGACCAGCCCTATTTCTATTTGCGGGTGGCCGGGTCGGATGGCGCTGAATCGCGCTTTGATTCCAGCCTGGGCCTGTTCCGCAATCCCGAATACAGCGGAAGCAACCCGCTGGTGCTTGAGCATATGTCTGCCTCCCAGATCTACGAAGGCATGGAAAATGATATCCACGCCGAGGGCAGCAATCCGCATTCTTACGGGCAGAGCATCAATTATAACTTGAACTTGTCCTTCTCCGGCGCGCCGGTCAGTGACGATGTCAGCTTCACGATCAAACCGTTTTTGCCTGACAACGAGCAAGCCGTGTCCGGATATGGCTCTCCGGCAGCCGGGCCGGAAGACTTCAACGGCGGAACCGAGGTCTCTGTGAACCTGAGCGCCGACTTCCTCAATTATCTGAAAACAGAGATGGGGTACGACACCGAGTTCGCCATGACCATTCTGCCTGACGCCGACGGCAATCCGGGCACAGTGGTGATCAGCTATGGCTGGCCGCAAACCACCCTGGTGTTCACCAATGACGGAGAGGGAACATTCAAGAGCGAGGACGGCAGCCTGACCCTGGGCAGCATCGACGGGCACCTGCCCACAGCAATTGAAGACTGGAGCGCCGAACGTTCCGAAGGCATGCAATCCGTTGTGGTTGGCGGCGATGGCCTGGATATCGGCGACAACTATAATCCCGATTATGCCCACACAAGTGTTGAAGATAACGGATATCCGGTGCTCAATGTGGCCCTGGGCTACATGGCGGGCAGCGAGTTTGTGACTCTGGAAGCCGGAGCCACGGTGCCGGAAGGCGCCATGGTCAATCCGGAAACCGGCGGCAACTACGTGCTGCGCCTGAATCTCACCGACGAATCCGGCGAAGGGCTTACCCTCTCCCCCAATGCCCAGCCCATGGTTTTCGAGATAATCATTCGCGGCCTGGGCGGCTCCGATGTCAACGGCGACCGGGCCGATGTCAGCCTATACACCCAAAAGGTCATCATCTACCCCGGCCAGAGCCTTGCCGATGTGCGGGTCACTTTCCCGGACGATTTGCTGGCCGAGGGCGACAAGCGCTTCAGCATTGAAGTTAACCAGGTGCAGGGTCAGAGCGTCTGGGTGAACGCCAAGTACGCGGGCGCGCTTGAATATGACGAAAGCGGCGATTACGGCGTAATCATCAAAGATAAATGGCAGGGTGAAATCGGCGAGGCCAACCTGTTCATTACCCAAGGCCCGGAAATGACCGCCGAAGGCAAGGATATGGTCTTCCATCTCAACCTGCTCGACGCTGAAAACCAATCCATGCTGAGCCTGCTCCACCCGGTGACCCTGACCTTCCTGGTCGATAACCCGGACAACCTTGGGCTGGACTACTTTTACTCCGACGGGCTCTACAGCCTTAACTACGCGGAGGGCAACTATTATCTGGAAGTGACGCTGCCGGCCGGACGCACCGGCCTGGAAGTGCGCATTCCCATTTACGGGTACACGGACGGCGAGATTGACCCGGGCAAAAGCATCGGCCTTACCCTGGTGGATGTGAAAAACGAAGGCGACTACGACTTGTCGGTCATGGTCCCCTCCGGCGAAGGGCATATACGCTTTGACGGCGAAAACGCGCCGCAGATGTCCTATGGCGTGGAAGACGCCGACAAGGTCTACCTTGAAGACACCTACGGCCAGCACATTGATATCACCGACATCAGCTATGAGTCTGTGAATTATTATGATTATGACCCCGCCAGTGAAAAGTATGTCTTCGACGGCTCGGACAGCGAGCACGGGCTCCATATCAACGGGATTTGGTCCGATAATGCCATAACCGGATCGGATCACAACGATATTATCGTCTCCAGCGGCAATAACGACATCCTGACCGGCGGCGACGGCAACGACGTCTTTGTCTTTACCGGCAACTATAGCAGCAGCGAGCAAACCAGCACTATCAAGGACTTCAGCATGGATGCCGGTTCAGGCAATAACGATTTGCTGGACTTCCGCAGCCTGCTTAACGATGCCAGCCACGATAATCTGGGGCAGTTTCTGAGCATTGAACAGGACGGCAATAACGCAAAGCTTACTGTCAAAACCGATCCCGGCAATGAGCACAGCTACACGCAGACCATCGTACTGGAAAACGTCTATGAAAACGGCGCCAACGAAATTCAGATTGACGCCACAAATGAGCTGATCAAACAGCACATTATTCTAAACAGCTAAACACCTTAACCTTGCGTCACATTAAAACAAGGCCGGGAAATCCCGGCCTTGTTCTGTTTTCGGCCAACTAATGGGCTGCTGGCCGGTGGGAGGCAGATGGGGTTTTAACATTTACCGGCCAGCACATCTGTTTCATCAGGAATTTCATCGATAACATAGTGTTTCGGCGGGTGAGTTTTTTGAGTTGCCAGGCTGACCGCCACCACCATAATAAAGGAGATGATCGGCGGAATAAGGGTATCCAGCCCCACCAGGTCTTCCGGGCAGGTAAAATGTGCGATCAGCCGGATTATCGAACAAATGACCACGGAAGACAGCGCGCCGGGGGTATTGCACTTCTTCCAGTGCACGCCAAGCAACAGCGGGAAGAAACAACCGGCCAACACCACGTCAAAGGCCAGGGCCAGCAGGATGCCGGGTTCGGGTTTGACGTGCGCCACCCAGATGGCCACAATAACCACAGGGACACTCATGATGCGGCTGAGGAGCAGGAGCCTGGCGTCAAAACGGCGGCGGGACTCTTCGTCGTAATTAATGACCATTTCCTTGCCTTGCCTGGCCAGCATCCAGCGCTGGATATTCTTTTGGTAGATGTTGCGGCCAAGCACGGTGGAAATGCCAAGGATGCCCCCGTTGGCCGTGGATGCCCCGGCTCCGACAACCCCGGCCATCATCAGCAGGCCGAAAACAAAGGGCACATGGTCCATGGCCACGGCAGGCAAAATGGTTCTCGGATCGGTTGCCCCGGCACCCACCAGCTTGAGGCCCATGAGCCCGATAAAGGCGCAGGTGCCGCCCACGATAAACGTCAGCACTGCGGCGTACAGACAGCCCATTTGCGCGGTACGGCCATCTTTGGCTGCAAAAACGCGTTCCATAAAGTCAAGGGCCACCACGTCGCCCAGGCCCACAGCTGCCAGCACCGACCAGTTTAACAAAGCGCCGCCCTCTACGCTGGTCAGACCTTCCATGGACAGAAAACTGGGCGGAATGGCCGAGGAAAAATAATCCCAGCCATGCGTGTTTAACAACCAGATGGCGGCGCCCACAAAGCCGAAAATGGCAGGGTACATCTGGATCACGTCGGTTGCCGCGCAGGAAAACAGTCCCCCGAAACATGTATAGATAAAAATCAGGGTGGCGATGAGAATAAGCGCGAAAGTATAGTCCACCTCAAAAATGGAAGACACTATCCAGCCGGCCCCGGCAAAGTTGCCGGAAACCAGAAAAATAAAACTCAAACCCATCATAAATGAAGTGAGCAGTTCCGTTGTGGAGTCGAATCTTCTGTAAAAGAAGTCCGGCAGGGTCAGCAGGTTCATTCTGTTCAACGGTTTGGCAAACAGTAAAGCCGTAATGATCATGCAGATGACCACCCCGAGCGGGAATACGAAGCCTGCCCAAAAACCAGCCTCATAGGCCTGCCCGGCGCTGGCCACCGTGCCGTTGGAGTCGATGGCCTGAGCCATCAGCATGGTGCCCACAAAGAAAAAAGACAAGGATTTGCCGCAGATTATATACCGCTTGCCGCTGCCCCTCACCAGGTAAACCATCCCGGACCCCAGCAGCACAAAGCAGATAATAAAGATGAGCAACCCAATGGCCATTGGTGTGAAAGTCATCTTCGCCTCCTTGAAAGTGAAAGGTTAGCGGCAAAATGAGCCGGTCGGCTGCCCGGCCAGTTTGCGGCCCGGTCGGGGGATGCCGTACAGGCTCATTCTGCCTGCTCCTATGGGTTTTTAGTTCATCAGTATCCCGGAATCTGCTCGGGGAAGTAATCCTCGCAATTGCCTTCGCGGTATACGTCCAAGGTGGTGCAGTGCAAAGCGCCGCCAAACGGACAGACATCGTTATAGGGCACGGGCACCACTTCTATGCCCATCTTGTCCAACTGCTCCATATAAGCTGTTTCATGGGCTTCCACACAGATAGTTTTGGGTCCAAGGGCGAAAGTATTCATGGAAATCCAGGACGGTCCGGTATACTCGCCGCCGAGCAAGGTCAGGTCGCTCTTGTAGATATGGGTGGGAGGCGCGGCAGCCACCAGTTCCCAGTCGTTAATTCTGAACAGTTCCAGCGCGTTATCGGTGATGATCGGCCACACGGGGTTATAAACGGCCAGCCCGGGACGCACCAGGGTCAGGTTGCAGTCAAGGTGCCAGGGGTGAGTATGCGTGTCAAAAGTAATCGGATGGATGCGGATGCCCTTGGGGGTGAAGTAGCGCTTCAGCCAGTCCATGCCTGCCCGGTTGGTTACCGCCGAGCATTGCCAGAAAATATCCCTCCCGGCGCGGTCGGCGTCGGCGGCATCCCACAAGGGTTCCTTATCGGTGAGCTGAAACTGCCACTTGTACAGATTCTGGAGCTTTTCTTCCTTGGTCCAGACCTCGCGATACTTGTAGTTGAACAGGGTGTCGTAAGATTCGTCGGTCAGGCGCGGCTTGGGAGCGCTGGTCCAGACAAATTCCGGGTCATCCTTGAAATATTGCTCAAAAAGCGGACGCAGGGCCAGGTATTCATACCAGCGCGCCCGCATGCAGCCGGTGGCCTCCATAATTTCGTTGCCCACGGGGAGAAACAGGTCGCGCGGGTTGGAAACGCCGCGCTGGCTTGGATGCGCCCAATCCGGGGTGCAAACAGGAGCGGCGCTAAGCATGGACGGGTGCACATCAACGCGGTCAACAATAATGCCGCGTTTTTCCATCATGCTCACAAAGCCTTCCATCTGCTCATTGGCGGCGTCTACCATTTCCTGCGGGAGCAAGCCCCAGGTGCCCAGGGGAAAACCGCCGTTGGGCGCATGGAAGTCCCAGGCCGGTTCCGGAGCCGGGATTTGCGACCCGTCGGGACGACCGACGATTACGCGCTTTAGAGGATCCCATTCATTCCAGCTATTCACGATTTTAGCCATTTTCAGCCTCCTGAGATTTTCGCCGGTCTAACTGCCGGCTCGACGAAAATTTATGATTTAGGCTCGAACTACTTTCCACTTACTTACAGTTGTATACTTTTCTTACAGCCTGGATAGTTAATTACGGTTGACAACCCTCCTCTGTCATTCAGTGCAGTTGGGTCGGCTGGCTGAACAGCATGGAAAACTGTGAGAAACCTGAACAGATAAATTGCTTTTTTGGGGATGCGCGAGTATACTTTCTATAGTTTCATACCAATATGCCTGCTAAAGCTTAAGCAACCGGTCTGTTTCGGCGGTTGCGTCTCCAGGCACCGGCACGGTGGAGTGCGAAGCATTTCCTTCTTCCTTGAGTGAGAGCGCAGATCATCATGTCCGAAGAAAGTTTCAGCCGTGAGGCCATTCAAAAACAGCTGCATAAAATCCTGCACAGTGATGCTTTTCAGGCCTCGGACCGCCTTAAACGCCTGCTTGAATTTCTGGTTTCGGAAACTCTGGACGGTCGGGGCGAAGCCCTAAAAGCCTACACCATTGCCTTGGCTGTTTTTGACAGGGATGAAAGCTTTGATCCGCAGACAGACCCCACGGTGCGGGTGGAAGCCGGCAAACTGCGCAGCAAACTTGAGCGGTATTATTATCTGAATCCGGACGATCCCATCCGCATCGAGGTGCCCAAAGGCAGGTATATAACCGCCTTTTCAGGCCAGGAACCCGCCGTCCAGTCTGGACACGAGCACTTGTCCGTTGAGCACCACACCAACGGAAACGCGCATCGCTCTCCGTCAATAGCCGTGCTGCCCTTTGCAAACATCGGCAACAATATTGAAATTGAATACTTCGCCGAGGGCCTGACCGAGGAAATCACCGTCAGCCTGACCCGCTTTGACGACCTCAGCGTTGCCAATTCCTATAGCAGTCGCCAATTGAAATCCTCCACCCAGGATATCACCGAAATTGCCGCTCAGCTTGGGGTGCGCTTCGTGCTGCACGGCAGCGTGCAGTTGAGCAACAATACCATCCGGGTGTTTGCCACCCTTACCGATGCGGCTAGCGGGTCCAACCTCTGGGCCGAAAAATTTCAGGGGCATCTGGCCGCCACAGAATTGTTCGCCATCCAGGAT
>CAZNBK010000048.1:0-11855 GCA_964571105.1 uncultured Desulfovibrionaceae bacterium | reverse complement strand
TGATTTTAGCCGGTGAAATCAAGCCGGGAGAACGCCTGAAAGAGGCTTATATTGCCGCAGCCACCGGCCTGTCGCGTGCTCCGGTGCGTGAAGCCCTGGTTGAGCTTTGCCGCGACGGTGTCCTTGATTTTGAGCCCAACCGGGGTGTAACCGTTACCCGCCCGACGGCGGAAAGCATCAGCGCCCGGTATATTGTTTGCGCGTTGCTGGAAAGTTTTATTGCCGCGTCTTCGCTATCGCATTTTACCCCCCGGGTGATTAAAAAGCTGGAAGCCCTTCTTGAGGAAATGCGGGCGGTGCCGCCCGGCGAAGGGGCGCAGGCCGCGCTCAATGATCTGGACGCCAAATTTCACGACCTGATTCTGGGTGCTTCCGACAATATTCATCTCACCCAGTTTGCGCGTACCCACAACGGCAAGCTGGAGCACTTCTTTTTCTCGCCGTTTTGGGAAGAGCTATACGATCCGGAGTTTTTCCACGCCCGGCATCTGCGCATAGTGGATGCCCTGAAAAACAAGGACAAGGACGCTGCCGAAGCGGCCATCCGCGAGCACTATGCCCAGACCACGCAATGCCTGGCCAAGTTCGCCCACCTCCTGTAACGGCTTTTTTCAAGCATGACCCATTTGCACAACACCAGGGTGGCTCTGCCCGAGCTGCTTGCGCCGGCAGGCAACCCGGACCGCCTGCGCACGGCGCTTTTATACGGCGCGGACGCGGTTTACCTGGGCGGCAAGGATAAGCTCAATCTGCGGGCCGGAGCGTTGGGGTTTTCCTGGGCGGAGCTGGATCTGGCAGTGGCCGCGGCTTCAACACAGGGCGCGAAAATTTATTATTGCCTCAATGTTTTGCCGGATGAGCGCGATTTTTCCAGGGCCGAACAAAGCCTGGAGCGGCTGGCCGAAAGCGGCGTGTCCGGACTGATCATCGCCGACCCCGGCTTGCTTGGTCTGGCTTTAGAGCTGGCCCCCCACTTGCCGGTTCATTTGAGCACCCAGGCCAACACCTGCAATGCGCGGTCGGCGGCCTTCTGGGCCAGGGCCGGGGTCAGCCGGGTAAATCTGGCCCGTGAGCTTAACCGGGACCGCCTGGCGGAGCTTCTGGACGCATTGGAGCGGCTTGCGCCGGAGCTGGAAACAGAGATTTTTGTGCATGGGGCCATGTGCCTGGCCGTGTCTGGGCAATGCCTGATGAGCGCCTGGTTGAACGACCGGCCCGGAAACCTGGGCCAGTGCACCCACCCCTGTCGGTTTTTATACCGCCCCAAGCGCGTTGAGCTTGAAGAAGAATTGCGCCCCGGGCAGGTAACTTTTGAGCTGCGGAATACTAGCGAGGATTTCTGCGGGGTGTTCAGCCCGGAGGACATGTGCCTGGTTACCTATCTGCCCTGGCTGGTGGAACGCGGCTTTAGCGCGCTCAAGCTGGAGGGGCGGATGCGCACGGCCGGGCTCATGGGCCAGACCGTCAATGTTTACCGCACGGCCCTCGATGATATCGCGCGCGGCGCTTTCCGCCCGGATTTGTATTTGCGCGAACTGGCCGGGCTGGCGGCACGCCCTCTGGGCACGGGCTTTTTTCTGCCGGACGGGCAGCGGGAAATATTGGCCGAGCCGTTACCGGAAACGGACGTGGGCGGCAAGGTGGCCGCGCACTTGGAAGGCGCTGCCGAAGCGGGGGGTGCGCGCATCAGCGTGCGTGAAATTTGGGATGTTTCCCGGCCTGCTCAGATATTGCTGCCGGGTTTGCAGACCATTGAACTTGCGCCGGGCAGTTACGCCCTGGAGAACCAGCGCGGTGAAAAGACAGACCGGCTGCATCCCGGCATTATTGGTGTGTTGCATGCAGATATTCCCAACCTGCAACCGGGCACTTTGATTCGGGTTTGCTAAAGCATTTTAGCAATTATAATTCCAATGTTGAAATGTTCTAATCCGTCCGGGGCCAGGTGGTGTAAGGCCGGGCGACCAGATTGGAATTGAAATAACGGGGGTCGCCGGAAACCTCTTGGCCTGCCCAGACCGGTTTTTCAAAGACCTGGTCCTCGGAAGACAGCTCCACTTCGGCCACGATAAGCCCCGCATTGACGCCCAGAAATTCATCCACTTCCCAGACCAGCCCGTTGACGGCAATCCGGTAGCGGGTTTTTTCAATGACCGGCTGTTCGACGAGCTCAGCAAGCATGGCTTTGGCATCGGCAACAGGAATCTCATATTCGTATTCCGAGCGGCTGATCCCGCAAGTCGGCCCCTTGACGGTCAGCCAGGCATGTTCTCCGGCCAGACGCACGCGCACGGTGCGCTCTTTGGCGCTGTTCAGGTAGCCCTGGCAGCAATGCACGCCCTGTGCGCCGCTTCGCCACTGCTCGCCAACCACCAGAAATTTTCGTTCAACTTCTTTAGCCATGTTAAAATGCTCCAATCCCCGTTCGGGTTCAGGAGGGATGGGGTTCCCTTCCCCGGCACTCAGATCACCTTTGGTTTCATTTCGCGGCGCATTTTGAGTTTGTCCAGAATATACGAGGACACCCGCAGGCTGCCTTTGCCCTTGCCCATGGACACGCGGGGCTTGGCCAGGCCGTGGTAATCGGAGCCGCCGCTCAAAAGCAGATCGTGTTCGCCGGCCATTTTAACCACCTGGTAGACCTGGTCGCTGCTATGCTCGGAGTGATAGGCCTCAAGCGCATCCAACCCGGCCCCGGCCAGCTCAAAAACAGTTTCCTGAATGTATTTGAGCGGCGCGCGCAAAAGCATGGGGTGGGCCACGGCAGTGACGGCGTTAAAAGATTGCAGCAGACGCAAGCCTTCCAGGGGAGTGAGCAATTGCCGGGGGACAAAGGCCATGCCGTCCCGACCGAGATAGCGGGCAAAGGCCTCGGCTGTACTGCGCACCGTGCCTTGCCGCAGGAGGATGGAGGCGATGTGCGGACGCCCGATAATATCGCCGCGGGCTTCTTCCTGGAGTTCTTCGTCGCTGATGTTGATACCGAGATCGGCCAGGCGTTCCAGTATTTGCATGTTGCGGGCATGCCGGTTTTGCTCTTGAACGGCCAGGGCGGCCAGGGCTGCGGGGCTTTCATCGGGCCAGAAAGCCAAGAGGTGGATTTCGCCAAAGGGGGTATTGGTGCTCAGCTCGCAGCCCGGAACCAGCTCGATATTCAGTTCTTGAGCGGCTTGGCGCGCTTCGGAAATACCGGCCAGGGTATCGTGATCAGTGAGGGCAATGGCGGATAACCCCAGCTCAACGGCTTTGGCGACGATTTCTTTTGGCGTGTCGGTGCCGTCGGAGGCCGTGGAGTGCAGATGTAAATCCACGCATCCGCTGAGTTTTGTTGTGCCGGGCTGGGGTTTCATGGTGTTAGCCTAGGGTAGGTGTGGGGCGCTGTCAATTATGAACGGAAATAATTTACGGGCTGATGAGGGCGGCAGCGTTAAGAATCTTTGGCAAGCGCTAAATGCTCTAAAGGCCGCGCAGTTGCTTTTGTTAGTGAAGAGAAGCCTGAAACCGTTGGTTAAAAAGGTTTCAGGCTTCCAAGCATTTTTTTGCTAACAGCAGCTATCTATAGCGAAACTGCAGTGATGCGCTGGCGGCTGTGCCCGCCATTTTCGGCTTCATCAATCATGGCAATGGCGTAATCCGCATAGCTGATTGCGCTTTTCCCTGCTTTATTGGTCAGGGCTTCTTCTCCGCCAAGCCGGTAATCTCCGGTGCGCGGGGCCTCAGCATTGAACTCGGCTGAAGGGCTCAAGTATGTCCAGTCCACTTCTTTTATTTGCCGTAATTGGTCCAGCCCCTTGGCCATGGCCTTTGCCGTGGGTTTCCAGGCATCAAGAAAGCCCGGAGTATCCATAAGCCGGGTGGTGTGCTTGGCATCTGTGAACAGGCTGCCCGCCCCGCCGACAATCAGCAGGCGGTTGGGTTTACCGGCCAAAATATCCGTAAGGTGCTTGAGGGAAGTTGCGTGCAGATCGCTTTCTTCAGGGGTCCAGGCGCCGAAAGCGTCAATGATGGCGTCGAATTCTTTAAGGTCGGAATAGCACAGGTCAAACAAGTCCTTTTCCAGCACGGTAGCGACAGTATTTTTAATTTTGTCTTTATTCCGCACAATTGCGGTTACGTCATGGTCGCGTGCCAGGGCTTCTTTGAGAAGAAGACTGCCCTGTTTGCCTGATGCTCCGATAATTGCGATTTTCATGATAATTCTCTTTTGGTGAAATGGTGAAGGAAGGCCGTAAATATGGCCGACAGCCCGGTGTGCTGCACAAGGCGTTTGACGTCGGAGCCTTCCGGGGTAAAGTTGTCCCAATTGCTGTTTACGAAAAAAACAGGTTATGCATGCGGGGGCAATCAAGCGCGCGCTTAAGCACGGCTCGGCCCTTCCGCCTCGTTGGAAAGCGCTTCAAAGCGGATCCAGTTCGCGAGTCGTTTTTGATAAACCTTTTGCACTCGCTTAACGCTGTCTTTGCCCAATAAAATGCGCAGGGGCGGTTCGGGCATGTCCACAACCTCCAGCAACGCCTGGGCGAGCGCACTGGGGCTGCCGCCCTGAAACAGGCGCATGTTTTCCCGGTATTCCGTGTAATCGTCTTTGTATATGTCGAGGGGCTTTGCGGCATAGTGAACCGAATCGTTGAAGCCTGTGCCGAATATGGATGGCTCAACCAGCGTCACCTGAATGCCGAAACGGCTGACCTCAGCCGCCAGGACTTCGGACAGCCCTTCAATGGCCCATTTTGAGGCGCTGTAGGCTCCATGCAATTTTTCGTCGGCGGTAATTCCGGCAAAAGACGACATCTGGAGAATGTGCCCCGATTTTTGTTGCCTGAATACCGGCAGAATTGCCTGCGTGACGTTGAACGTCCCGAAAAGGTTGGTTTCCATCTGATCCCGGAACTCCTTTTCGCTCAATTCCTCGATCATCCCGTACACGCCGTACCCCGCATTGTTGACCAGCACGTCGATGCAGCCCAATTTTTCCTTGCTGGCAGCCACTGCGGCAAAAGCTTCTTTCCGGTTAGTGATGTCTAGTTGTACAGGGCAAAAGAGGTCGCCGAATTCTTCTGTTAACCCGCGCATCTTTTCTATATTCCGGGCAGCGCCCGCTACGGTGTCGCCACGTTTCAGAGCGGCCACGGCCAGTTCACGTCCAAAGCCGCCGGAAGCGCCGGTAATAAACCATTTTTTATTTGACATATATAGTATTCCTGAATGTGTCGGTTTGGACTTTCACGGCGATTAACCAGCGCCGGAGGTGTGAAAGACCGTTATGTGTCTAAAGGAGATTTGCGCCTGCCGCTGCCCGGGCAGGCAACAGCCCTTTGCCCATTACGGACAGGGCGGCGACCGCAAAATCGCACAGCGGTGGCGGCAATATTTTCTATGCGAGATGGTGTTTGTTGGCCGAAGGGTGTGTAACTATTGAAATTATGGCCAATGTGCGCGTTAAGACAAGCTGATGCAGAAGTTGTCAGCTTTGGCATGATTATCTTTGTACGAATTCATCTCAAATACAGCAGTCCAGTGCGTCGTGCGGGTGATATAGAATTATAATTTTTAGCGCATTGCATTGTCCTGCATAATAAAAAATAGGTATCCTCTTTTTAAAAGTCAATCCAAAAACTGATACTTAATATCGAAGTATATCTAACAATAATTATTTGCTTGAATCATTATGATTCGGCGCCTTTAAGCAGGCAGCGAGAGGGCTGGTTTTTTCAAAAAAATCAGCTCGCGCAGGCAGGCAGCGCACGCCTTTTGTAAAAAATTTCGCCAGTTTTGGGGGGGCATGGGTTTTGCCTTTTGCTTTTCTTTCCCTTTGGGGGCAACGCCTTTGCCGCACCTCGGTTTTTTGTTCGGGCAGCCAAGCTTGCGGATCTGTTTTTTGTTTTTCCCCTAAAGACACTCCTCAGTTGGCCGATGAGAGGAGCGAGTGGGGAGGGGAGAAACTCTGGTCTGCCAAGGAGGTGAGAGCGCTCAAAGGCCATGTCCCCACATGCGCAAGGAAGCCATGATGCATTCAAGGAGGAATGGTCATGTCTCTTATCATCAACCATAACTTGATGGCCATGAACGCGGCTCGAAATTTGAGCTCCAGCTATAGTTCGCTGGCTACTTCGGTCCGCAAGTTGTCTTCGGGTCTTCGCATAGGCACCGCAGGCGACGACGGCGCCGGCCTGGCAGTACGCGAACTGCTGCGGGCCGACATTGTGGCGCTGAACCAGGGCGCGCGTAACGCCAATGACGCCATATCCCTGATTCAGACCGCAGACGGCGCGCTGGCCATCATCGATGAAGCGTTCAACCGGATGAAGGAACTGGCCGAACAGGCCGCAACAGGAACCTATAACTCAGACCAACGCCTGATTATTGAGTCCGAATATCAGGCCATGGCTTCTGAAATTACCCGGATCGCCAAAGCCACTCAGTTCAGTGGCGTGCATCTGCTTAACGGCAACTTGTCCAGTGATTCGTTTAGCGGCACCGGACTTAAGTCTACGGGTAAATTGCTCATTCACTTTGGGCCGGGAGCCAGCGACGAGGAGGACTATTATTACATCCGCATCGGTGTAGCCACGGCTTCGGCCTTGGGGTTGGGCACCGGTGGCGCCAGCGATCGGGCGGGTTATGCCATTTCCACCCAGTCTCTGGCCCAAGCAGCCTTGAAAGCCTTGAATTATGCTATTATTTCCAAGGACAAAATCAGGGCTTCTTTAGGCGCCATGCAAAACCGGCTGGAAAGCACCGTGAGCAACTTGCAGATACAGGCAGACAACCTGGCCGCTGCGGAATCACGGATCTCCGATGTGGACGTATCCTTGGAAATGACGGAATTTGTACGCCAGCAAATTTTGTCTCAGGCAGCGGTGTCCATGCTGAGCCAGGCTAACAGCCTGCCGCGGCTGGCTTTATCCTTAATCGCTGGCGTGTAACCTTTAGCCAGGTAATACCTGCCTTAATTCAGGCTTTCCTGATAAGAACATGGGGGACGCGAGCACTCAACTCGCGGACCAGTGTCTTCCCCACTCAAGAAAAGGGGGCATGCGGCTAAACCGGTATGCCTCCTTTTTTTGTGTCTTGCCTGGGACGGCCTGCCGGGGTATTGTGCTGCGCGTGCCTTTCGCAAAATCGCCTTGGATTTTGCGTATTTATAAGGAAAATGTCTTTTTGCCTTTTGGCTCCCATGCCAGCATTTGGTATTTGAGTTTTGTAACATTTCAAAGTTGAACTGCTCTAAGGAATCAGACCATGAGCCCAAACTGCCCTGCCTGTGCCGTGCGCCCGGAAGCCGAAGCTTTCGCGCCCTATGTGCCCGGACTGACCATTACGGAAATACAGGAACGCTACAACCTCGCCCAGGTCATTAAGCTGGGCAGCAATGAAAACCCTTTGGGGGCCTCGCCTTTGGTGCAAAAAGCCCTCAAGGATCAGGCCGGTATGGTGTTCCGCTATCCGCAGTCCGGTGTGCCCAGGCTTCGCCGGGCCGTTGCCGAGCGGTTTAATCTCCCGCCGGAGTGCGTGGTGGCCGGCAGCGGCTCCAACGGTCTCATCGACTTGCTTATTCGGGTTAAAGCCGTGCCGGGCGTGCACAATATCGTGGCTTTCAAACCTTGTTTTTCCGTGTATCAGTTGCAGGCGAAACTGGCCGGGGTCGAGTTTCGGCAAACACCGTTAAACGCAGATTTTTCTTTCCCCTGGCAAGATTTTTTGGGCCTCATGGACGCGAACACGGCCATTGCCTTTGTGACCACCCCGGACAACCCCACCGGGTACTGCCCGCCGGTATCCGAGCTGGAGGCCCTGGCCCGGAATCTTCCGCCCTACTGTCTTTTGGTGATTGATGAAGCCTATATGGACTTCTGCGGAAATGAACAGGCGCATTCCTTGTTGCCCAGGCTTGCGGACTTCCCCAATGTGGCTGTTTTGCGCACTTTTTCCAAAAGCTACGGCCTGGCGGGCCTGCGCCTGGGATGCGGGTTTATGCACCAGGAGCTGGCCGCTGTGCTGCATAAAGTCAGCATCCCCTTTGCGGTGAGTCTGGCCGCTGAAGAGGCGGGTCTGGCCGCTCTGGAAGATAGAGTTTTTTATGCAGAAACCTTGCGGGTGACCCGCGAGGGCAGGGACTGGCTGGATATGGAGCTGCGCGCCCTGGGCTGGGAAGTTTGGCCGAGTCAGGCCAATTTTATCATGACCCGGCCTTCGGCTGCTGCGGGCCGGGCCAAAGATGTTTTTGAAGCTCTGCTCAAGCGGGGCATTATTGTGCGGCCCCTGGCCTCCGGCTATGATTTGCCGGACTGTTTGCGTATTTCCGTGGGCACGGCGCAGGAAAATGCAGCGCTGATTTCGGCGTTGCGCGATATTCAGCACAGTTGAGCCGCCGTATGAACACCATGATTATAACCATAGACGGACCGGCAGGGGTCGGCAAAAGCTCGGTGGCCAGATTGCTGGCCGACGCTCTGGGGCTGGCCTACCTCGACACCGGGGCCATGTACCGCAGCCTGGGTCTGCGCCTGCAGGACGACGAACTTGGCGCGGACGATACCTCGCGCCGGGACGTGATGGCCGGGATAAGTTTTGGTCTTGAGGGCGCGGGCGCGGCTACCAGACTTCTCATTAACGGTGTCCCTGCCGGTAATGAGATTCGCACAGAAGAAGCTGCGGCCATGGCTTCCAGAATCGCTACCTTGCCGGATGTACGGTTGTTTTTACAAAAATCGCAACAGCAAATGGGCGCGGCGACCTCTTTGGTCTGCGAGGGCCGCGATATGGGCAGCAAGGTTTTTCCCCAGGCCGCGCACAAATTTTTTCTGGATGCCGCCCCGGAAATCCGAGCCCAACGGCGGTTTCTCCAGCTTCAAGAGCAGAAGCTGCCTGCCGATTATGACCTGATTCTGTCTCAGATAAAAGCCCGCGACCAGCAGGACCGCACCCGGGCTGTGGATCCGCTGCGTCCCGCCAAGGATGCCTTGGTTGTGGACACCGGCACTCTGACTTTGGCCGAAGTGGCGGCGCAGTTACAGTCTTTACTCAGCGCTTAAAAACCGGTCAGTTGAATTGCTCATGCTGGGTCCGGTATTTTAAAAAGATTTCACATTTTTTCGATATCCTCTTCCATAGTGGATTAAAATCAATTATATACTTACCGGTGTGCCCCTGTTTGCAACAGTGGGGCTTGGCCTTGGTCCGTTTGTTATTGAGCAGGCGGATTTTAGAGCATTTTAGCGAAGTTATATGTCCGTTGCTGGAATGCTTTAGAAAGGCAGAGGCGATTGCTTGGGGTTATAGGCGTGACTTGCACGCAATATGCGGACCGTTTGAGCGGTCATGCATCTTATTACCTATTACCAGGTTGCAGACTATCTTCTGTTGACTACCGGCAGGGTAGCGCGACCGCAGGAGTTCTTGACCATGAGTTTACGCTTAAAAATTCAAGGTCCGCTTGTATTGCTCATCATTTTAATAGCGGGTTCAATCGGATATATTTCCTATACCAATGCCGCAGAAAGCCTTGCCACGGCTGTTGAAGACAACATGAGCGGCGAGGGCGGCGCCCTGGTCCGGGCCATCAACGACATGGCTGTCGGCGCGCTTAACGATATTCAGCGCGTGGCAGGTCGGCAGCAAATCGTAGATTTCTATCAGGACGATATCTACGATCAGGATGCCGCCAAGGCCATGACCGCAGTTTTAGATTCCTTTGCGGCCACGTATCCGGACTTTGACCGCCTTTCGCTGATGGACACCAAAGGCATGATCGTGGCCTCCACAGATGAAAGCACCATTGGCCGCGATTTCAGCCAACGGAATTATTTCCAGTCGGCCATGGCCGACAAGCCTTTTCTGGCTCCGCCCTATAAAAGCAGCGTGACCAATGAAGCCATCATGGCAGCCGCAGCCCCGGTTAAGATCAATAACCGGATTGTGGGCGTGGTTTACTGTGTGCTGTCGCTGAAAGAGCTTTACAATAAAAACGTGGCCCCCATCAAAGTCGGGGAACGCGGCTATGGCTTTATTCTGGACGGCGAAGGCCTGATTGTGGCGCATAATAATCTTGAGTGGGTGCTTAATCCCGACCTGCAATCCGTGCCCTATTACAAAGAGATGGTTGCGGCTTCCAAGCCCGGTTTTATAGGATTTGTGGGCGTTCAGGGCGTTCCTATTCTCAATTACTATCAGAAAGAACCGTTTTCAGGCTTAACCGCAGTTGTTCAGGCTGAGAACGACGATATTTATGCCAGCCTCAACCAACTGCGCAACGACGTGATTATGGTTTCCATTGCGGCCATTGTGATCGGCTGCATTTTGATTTTCCTTCTGCTTATGCCGGTGCTGCGCAACATTAACCGGGGCGTGGCCTTTGCCGATAAAATTGCCGCCGGCGATTTGAGCGGCGAGTTGAATGTGCACTCTAAAGATGAGCTTGGCAGGCTGGCAAACGCCTTGCGCCAGATTCCTGCTGTTTTGCAGGGAGTGGTGGGCGAATATGACAAGCTGGTGCAGAACATCGAGTCCGGACACGTTGAGGAGCGGGCCGCCCCCGATGCATTCCAGGGGGAATATGCCGCGCTGATTAACGGGACAAATAATATTGTCGGGCGGTTGCTTTCCATCATCGACAACATTCCGTCGCCAACGGTAATTGTCGATAAGAATTTGCGCGTCTGCTATGTAAACGGCATTGCCAAATCCTTGGTCGGCACGGATTATTACGGGAAAACCTGCGGTGAAATCTTCCAACGTGAAGACTACGGAACCGAGGCTTGCGCCCTGACCAGGGCCGCTGCCACCGGCAAGCCCGCCAGTGCGGAAACCGTGGCCCATCCGGGCGGCCAGCGCATGGACATCAGCTACACCAGCATTCCCATGCTGGATGCGCAAGGCAAGCTGGCTTTTGTTCTGCAGCTGATTACCGATCTTACTGCAATCAAGTCCACGCAGCGGACCATCGTTGACGTGGCCACGCAAGCCATGGATATTTCCAACCGGGTGGCTGCGGCTGCGGAACAGCTTTCCGCGCAGGTGGAGCAGGTGACGCAGGGTACGGAACGGCAGAGCGAGCAGGCGCATTCCACAGCCACGGCCATGGAAGAAATGAACTCCACCGTGCTGGAAGTGGCCCGTAACGCCGGGCAGGCCAGCGAGGAAGCCGAGAACACCCGGAGCAAGGCCGGGGAAGGCGCTAACCTGGTCAATGAAGTGCTCTTGGCCATTGAGAATGTGAACAAGGTGGCCCAGGCAGTGAAGGCCAATACCGAAGAGCTGGGGCAGCAGGCCGAGGCCATCGGAAATATTATGAACGTGATTTCGGATATTGCCGACCAGACCAACCTGCTGGCTCTGAACGCGGCCATTGAAGCGGCTCGGGCCGGTGAAGCCGGGCGAGGTTTTGCCGTGGTGGCCGACGAAGTGCGCAAGTTGGCCGAAAAAACCATGACCGCAACAGTGGAAGTGGGCACCAGCATAAAGCAGATTCAGGAATCCACGGTAAATAACGTGGCCCGCGTCGGCGAAGCTGCCGAAGGCGTCGGCCATGCCACGGAGCTGGCAGCGGAATCCGGACGCGCTCTGGACGAGATCGTGCAATTTGCTTCGCACACCACCGAGCTGATTTCCGGCATTGCCACAGCGGCTGAGGAACAATCGGCCACCTCTGAGGAAATCAACCGGGCCGTTGAGGAAATTAACCGGATTGCCGGTGAAACCAGTACCGGTATGGTGGAATCTTCGTCCGCCGTGCACGAACTGGCGCAAATGGCCCAGGAGTTGCGCGTCTTGCTGGATAAGCTGCAAGCCGGAAACGGGCAGTCATAAGCCGCATAGAAGCAAATACCCCCTGCCGACCATCTTGCTGGGGGCAG
>CAZNBK010000047.1:0-11953 GCA_964571105.1 uncultured Desulfovibrionaceae bacterium | reverse complement strand
CTGGGCGCGGCCTTGGGCAATATGGTCGGCAGCCTTACCGTGGGCAAAAAAAAATACGCTGCGGTGGAGGCCGAGATCATTACGCTGCAAGCCAGGACCGATCAATTGCAGCAAGAATTGTTGTCTCTTGCGGAAAAAGACGCCGAAGTCTTCGCACCCCTGGCCAAGGCTTACGGCCTGCCCAAAGACACCCCCGAGCAGCAGGCGGAAAAGTCCAGAATCATGGAAGCAGCCCTTAGGGGCGCTTCTGATGTGCCGTTGCAAATCATGGTCAAATGCGGCCAGGCCATAGACCTGCACCAGGAATTCGCAGCCAAGGGTTCGGCCCTGGCCATCAGCGATGTGGGGGTGGGCGTGGTTTTCTGCAAAGCGGCGCTCATGGGCGCCAGCCTGAATGTGTTCATCAACACCAAGGCCATGCAGGACCGGGCTTACGCGGAGAAGATCAATGCCGAGGCCAACGCGCTTTTGGGCAAATACCTGCCCTTGGCCGACGCAATTTATACCCAGGTGGCCGCACGGTTTTCCTGAACCGGGACAGTAGGAGTTGCTTATGAGCAAAATTTTGGACGGCAAGGTTGTTGCCGCAAGTCTGAATGAGGCCCTGCAGCGTGATGCCGAGGCCCTGCGCAGCAAAGGCGTAACCCCCTGCCTGGCCATTGTGCGCCTGGGCGAACGACCTGACGATCTTTCCTATGAGCGGGGGGCCACGAAGCGCTGCGCGAGCATCGGTGTGGAAGTGCGCAGCTACGCCCTGCCCGAAGACGCCAGCCAGGAAGCGCTCCTGGCAACCATCGCCGAAATCAACGCCGCCCCGGACATTCACGGCTGCCTGCTCTTGCAGCCCCTGCCCCGGCACATGGAAGAGCATGTTATCCGTCAGGCCCTGTCTGCGCAGAAAGATGTGGACGGCATTACCAATACGTCTTTATTTTCTGTGGTGGCCGGCAGCGGGCCGGGTTTCCCGCCCTGCACGCCGGAAGCCTGCATGCAGTTGCTGGATTTTTACAATATTGACGTCAGCGGCAAGCGGGCCGTGGTTGTCGGACGCAGTCTGGTGGTGGGCAAACCTGTGGCCATGATGCTGCTCAAGCGCAATGCCACAGTCACCATCTGCCATACCAAAACCAAAGACATGCCCGCGCTTTGCCGCGAGGCGGATATCCTCATCGTGGCCGCCGGGCAGGCCGGTATGGTCGGTCGCGATTTTATGGCCCCCGGTCAGGTGGTCATTGATGTGGGCATTAACGTCAACGAACAGGGCAAGCTCTGCGGCGACGTTAATTTTGCGGAAGCCAACGGTCTGGTCGAAGCCGTCTCCCCTGTGCCCGGCGGGGTCGGTGCCATCACCACCTCGGTCCTGGTCGGTCAGGTCCTTCAGGCCGCGCATAAACTTTCAGGAAAGTAAGAGAAATTGAGAGGGGGAACCACAAACTCTCCCCCTCCTTAACTCGAACGGTGAGCTGATTTAAGCTAAAAAACTGTACGCTTATCGCGTACAGTTTTTTATTAAGGTTTAGGCAAAATTTACTTTCGCCGTTAGGGACCTTTGTCCGGCGTTAAAAGCTATGTGCGCCCCTGGTCAGCCCATGGCCTTAAAAAATAAATCCCAGAAGGGATCGGTACCGGGTTCTTGCAGGGGCCCGGTTTGTCCGTTTAAGCGCACCTGACTGCTGCCGGTGGCCGAGGAAAACCGTCCCAGTTCAAAACCGGGGATGCCCAGTTTTTCCCAGGCGGCCAGCACGCCGGGCACGGCCTCGGGCGTTACAGCCGCCAGCAGAGAACCCTCGCTGATGGCCTGCCAGATATTGAAATCCAGAGCTTCGGCAATGGCCGCGATATCTTCGGGCACGGGCACGGCGTCCAAATCAAGATGCAAAGTCAGGCCGCAGGCATCGGCCATTTCCCAGGCCCCGCCGAGGATGCCGCCTTCCGTGGCGTCGTGCATGGCGTGAACCCCGCCTTGGGCAAAGGCGGTCAGGGCGTCTTCCACCACGGTTATTTCTGCGGTGCGGTCCAGCAGTTTCCGAAGCAGACCGCTGCCCATTTCAGCTTGAAGTTTTTTTTGCCAGACCACGCCGAGCAGTGCCGCTGCCTCAATGCCCGGGCCTTTGCTCATGAGCAGCACGTCGCCGGGCTGTGCCCCGCCGGGGGAAATCCACCCCCCTTGCTCAGCGTAGCCCCAGACCGTCACCCCACCCACAATGGGCAGACTGACCGCGCCGTACCAGCCGGTATGCCCGCCCACAATGCTGATGCCCAGCGCTTCGGCGGTGGCCCCGATGGAAGCAATAATGGTTTCGGCATCGCGCTCCGGACAGCCGGGCGGTAGGAGCAGCGTATAGGTCATGTGGCTGGGTTTGACGCCGGACACGGCCACATCGCTGGCTCCGATATGTACCGTAAACTGCCCCAGCAGCGAAAGCGGCAGACCGGCTGCCGGGAAGATGGGGTCTTCGGCAATGGCCATGTAACGGTCGGGCGCGATTTTCAGAATGGCGCAATCAAGCCCTGCGCCGGGGCCGACAATAACGTCATCGGAGCGCTTCCCCAGTCTGCCCTTGAGCATATTCTGCAAGCGGGCGGGTGGAATTTTACCCACATGCCCGGAGGCCAATGCTGGCTCACTCACGGCTTAGCTCCTTGCCCAACACGTTTTCTACGTCTTTAACCTTGCCGGACAAGCGCCCGCTGGCATTGGCCCGGTCGTCAATGGTAATATGGGTGAGCACCCGGTTGGCCCGCTCGCGCATTTTGCGGTGGCAGGTCATAATCAGGTTTATAACTTCGGCTTCGTCGCCTTCCACGGTGGTTTGCATGGCCCCAAGTTTATAGCTGAGGCCGGAACGGTCGATAATTTCCAAAACAGCGGCGATATCCTGTTTGAGCTCTTCATTGTTGCCTACGGGAACTATGGAAAATGATGCCAGCATGATGTTTGCTCCTGATAGTAATTAATATGTTGGGCTGTGCCGCGCTTTGCGGCGCAAGGCGACGCTGTTTCGCAAAGATCGCATCAGGCTTGCGGCTTGGTATTCAGGATACGCAAAAACGCTCCGGCCCGCTCAGCGATATCGGCATGGCCTACAATGGCCGAGATAACCGACAGGCCGTCCACACCGGTTTCGGCCAGGGTTTCTGCGGCATTATCCAAATCAATGCCGCCAATGGCCACACAGGGCAAGCCACCGGCTCGGGCGACCCGCCGTACCCCGCTTAAGCCCAGGGCCGCGGCCTCTTTGGTGCTGGTCAGGCGCACAGCGCCGATGCCCAGGTAGTCTGCCCCGTCAGTCCGGGCCTCTTCGGCCTGTTCCTCGGTCTGGGCAGACACCCCGACTATGAAGCCGGGCGGGCAAAGGCGGCGAACCACCTTGGCCGGGAGGTCTTCCTGTCCCAAATGCACGCCGTCTGCTCCGGACAACAGGGCGATATCCAGGCGGTCATTGACAATGAACAGGGCATTGGCGCTTTTGCATAAATCTGCCATGGCTCTGGCCGTGCTCAACAACTGGCGTCCGGTCAGGTTTTTATCCCGCAGCTGAATGGCGGTGGCGCCTCCGGCCAGGGCCAGGCGGGTCTGCTCTTCCAGGCTGAACGGCGCGCCGATGGCGCTGTCGGGGATAACGTATAAGCGTAGCGCGTCTTTGAGGTTCATGTATAAATCCTTGCCGGTCAGTCTTTATTGGCCGGGCTTTCAAAGAGGTGTAATGTCTATGGGCTGGCGGGGCAAGAAGTTTTTATGCTCCGGCGGAAACGGCTCCTAACTGCTTGACCGGGGCGTGGGGGAGGCATATCAGGCAAGATATATCAACTCCATGAGGCAATATGCTCCAGCACATTCCCACCCCTGGGTTAACCGTTGTTTTGCTTTTGTTTTCCAACGTGTTCATGACCTTTGCCTGGTACGGGCATCTTAAATTTCCCGCGTTCAGCCTGGGCAAGGTCATCATGATCAGCTGGCTGATCGCCTTTTTTGAATACTGCCTGCAAGTTCCGGCCAACCGCTTCGGGTATGGCTACTTTAATGCCGCTGAACTGAAGACCATTCAAGAAGTGCTCTCTTTGAGCGTGTTTATGGTTTTTTCCGTGTTCTTTCTCGGGGAACAGCTCAAATGGAATTATATCCTGGGGTTTGCCCTGATTGCCCTGGCCGCATTCATAATTTTTAAAGAATGGTAAGCTCGCCCTTTCCGGCAATTGTGCCGGAGGCGGCAACACCTTGCAGGCGGTTTTTCGCGCTCCGCCGTTAAGTTGGACAAAGGGCTGTTTATTCTTATTATTAGAAGAGAATATAAAAATTTTGTTATTATATGGTGATTTATTGATAAAACAAATTTCTTGCCAGGGACAGCCCATGAAAAAATATGCCAAACCGTTGCTGCTAGGCGCGGTACTGCTGGTGGTGGTGATTGGAGCCTATTATGTATGGAAACAGTCCGGCGACAGCGGTCCTGGTGAGGGTTTTGCCGGAGGCAACGGGCGCATAGAGGCCACCGAAATCGATATTTCCTGCAAGCTGGCCGGGCGGGTGGAGCAGATTTTGGTGCAGGAAGGCGATTTTGTGGAGGCCGGGCAGTTGCTGGCCGTCATGCAGAGCGATGTGCTCCAGGCCCAGCTTGATGAGGCCAAGGCCCAGTTGCAGCAGGCTAAGAGCGATGAAATCAAGGCCAGGGCGCAGGTGGCGCTGAAAGAAAGCGACAAGGTTGCGGCAGAGGCCGTTGTTCGGGAAAAGGCCAGTGAGCTGGACGCGACCGAACGTCGCCTGGCCCGTTCCTCGGTGCTGTCGCAAAGCGGGGCCGTGGGCGTTCAGGAATTTGACGACGATGAAACCCGGATGCACGGGGCCAAAGCGGCCCTGGCTTCGGCGCAGGCTCAGGTGATAGTGGCCGAGGCAGGCATTGCGGCGGCAGAGGCCGACGCTGCCGGGGCTCTTTCCAATATCAAGGCGGCGGAAGCCACCGTGGCCCGCATTGCAGCGGACATTGACGACTGCCAATTGACCGCTCCGCGCAGCGGGCGCATTCAGTACCGCATCGCCCAAGAGGGCGAGGTGCTCCCGGCTGGGGGCAAGCTGCTCAATCTGGTGGATTTGTCTGATGTGTATATGACTTTTTTCCTGCCCACTGAAGCAGCCGGGCAGGTGGACATGGGCACCGAGGCCCGCATCCTGCTCGATGCCTTGCCGGACCGGCCCATTCCTGCCGTGATTTCTTTTGTCTCCAGCACGGCCCAGTTTACGCCCAAAACCGTGGAAACCCGCAGTGAACGGGAGAAACTGATGTTTAGGGTCAAGGCCCAGATCGACCCGGATTTGCTGGAGCGCAATCTGCGCATCGTTAAAACCGGCCTGCCCGGCGTGGCCTGGATCCGGCTGGAGGATGACGTTCAATGGCCGGATTGGCTGACTCCCCGGCAGCCCACCGAAAACGATTCCGATCAAGACGACCCTGACCAAGACGATAAGGTCTAGCCATGCCCAAAGCAGAGGAAAAAAGCCGGAACGCGGGCGATCTGTCTGTCCGCCTTAAGGGCGTGACCCTGCATTACGGCAAAACTCTGGCCCTGGACGATGTGGCGTTGTGCATCCCTGCCGGGCGCATTGTCGGCCTTATCGGGCCGGACGGGGTGGGCAAGTCCAGCCTGCTCTCGCTGATTTCCGGGGTGAGGGCCGTGCAAAGCGGCACGGTGGAGGTGCTGGGCGGCGACATGCGCGACACGCACCACCGCGATCTGGTCTGCGTACGCATCGCCTATATGCCGCAGGGGCTTGGCTCCAATTTGTACGCCACCCTGTCTGTTGAGGAAAATTTGCAATATTTCGCCCGGCTCTTCGGGCATGACCGCGAGGAACGCCGCCGCCGCATTGACCGTCTGGTCAAGAGCACCGGATTGTCTGCGTTTATGGACCGTCCGGCAGGCAAGCTTTCCGGCGGTATGAAGCAAAAATTGGGGCTGTGCTGCTCGCTCGTTCACGACCCGGCCTTGCTCATCCTGGATGAGCCGACCACCGGGGTGGACCCCCTGGCCCGCGCCCAGTTTTGGGAGCTTATCAGCGAGGTGCGCAAAGCCAGTCCGGACATGAGCGTGCTGGCGGCCACGGCCTATATGGACGAGGCACGGGATTTTGACTGGCTGGCGGCCATGGACGGCGGCAAGATTATTGCTTCCGGCACGCCGGAGGAACTGCTTGCGCAAACCAACAGCGAATCCCTGGAGCAGGCCTTTGTCCAGTTTATGCCCGAGGAAAAACGTAAAAATTATACCCCTGTAGAGATTCCTCCCCTGGAAACCAAGGCTGACGACATCGCCATTGAGGCCGAGAATTTGACCCGCCGGTTTGGCAATTTTGTTGCCGTGGACAAGGTCAATTTTAAAATCCACAAGGGCGAAATATTCGGGTTCCTCGGCTCCAACGGCAGCGGCAAGACCACCACCATGAAGATGCTCACCGGGCTGCTCCCGGCTGATGAAGGCACAGTCAGGCTGTTCGGGCATGAAGTGGACCCCGATGACATCGGCACCCGGCGGCGTCTGGGTTATATGACTCAGTCCTTTTCCCTGTATAGCGAGCTGACCGTGCGCCAGAACCTGGCCTTGCACGCCCGCTTGTTCAGCCTGCCCGAGCAGGAAGTGCCCGAACGGGTAGAGGCCATGCTTGAGCGCTTCAATTTGGGCAATGCGGCAGATACACTGCCGGGCAATCTGCCCCTGGGGGTGCGGCAGCGCCTGTCTTTGGCCGCGGCAGTCATTCACGGCCCGGAGATACTCATTCTGGACGAGCCGACATCGGGCGTTGATCCAGTGGCCCGTGACGATTTCTGGCGGATGCTCATTCACCTGTCCCGCGAGGATGGGGTGACCATTTTTATCACCACGCACTTTATGAACGAGGCCGAGCGCTGTGACCGTATCTCCATGATGCATGCCGGGGTGGTGCTGGGCAGCGATACCCCGCAGGCGCTGATCGCGGAAAAGGGCGTCTCCGATCTGGAAGAGGCTTTTATCGCCTTTCTCAAGGAAGCCGAAGGCCAGGCCGACAAGACCGCCGCTGAACAAAAGGCCGGAGAAAAGGGCGCGGCCAACCCCACGGCGCCCGGTGAGCAGGAATCGAAGCCCGAGGCCGAGCAGCGCACCAGGCAGTGGATCAATTTTTCCCGTCTGTACACCTGCGCCTGGCGCGAAACCCTGGAACTCAGCCGCGACCCCATTCGCGCCACCTTGGCCTTGCTGGGTTCGCTTGTGCTGATGATTGTTATCGGCCTGGGGATCAACATGGATGTGGAGGATTTGAGTTTCGCCGTGCTGGATAACGACCAGAGCGGGATCAGCCGCAATTATGCTCTGTATCTTTCCGGCTCGCGCTATTTTACGGAAAAAGACCCGTTGTACAGTTATCAGGAACTGGATTTGCGGATGCGCAGCGGGGAGGTTTCCCTGGCCATTGAACTGCCGCCAAATTTCGGACGTGACCTGCAGCGGGGCAACCCCGTGGCAATCGGGGTCTGGGTTGACGCGGCCATGCCGCAGCGGGCGGAAACCGTGCGTGGTTACGTGCAGGGCATGCATCAGATCTGGCTGCAAGATCAGGCCAAATACCATTTCGGCGCAGAGGTGCAGCCCCACGCCCGTATTGAGATCCGCTACCGCTATAACCCCGAAGTCAAGAGCCTGCCGGCCATGGTTCCGGCGGTCATCCCTCTGCTGCTTTTGATGCTGCCTTCCATGCTGGCCGCTCTTGCCGTGGTCCGGGAAAAAGAGCTTGGCTCCATCATCAATTTGTACACCACTCCGCTGACCAGGGTGGAGTTCATGCTCGGCAAGCAGATTCCCTATGTGCTCATCTCCATGATCAGCTTTGTGCTCATGACTTTGCTGGCCGTGATTTTCTTTGAGGTGCCCATCAAGGGCAGCCTGCCGGTCCTGGGGCTGGCCGCGCTGATTTATTGCGTTATTGCCACGGGCTTCGGCCTGCTGGCTTCGACCTTCACCCGCAGCCAGATTGCGGTGATGTTCATGACCATGGTCGGCACCATGCTCCCGGCCATTCAGTTTTCCGGCCTGCTCAACCCGGTGTCTTCCCTGGAAGGCGTGGGCCGGTTTATCGGCGAGATATACCCCACCACCTATATGCTGGTTATTACCAGGGGGGTGTTCAACAAAGGTCTGTACCTGGCCGATCTTTACGGCCCCATACTGGCCCTGCTGGTCATCGCCCCCGTTATTGTCGGCGCTGGCATTCTGCTTTTGAAAAAACAGGAGGACTGATCATGCGCCGCAGTCTCATGAATATCTATCGCCTGGGCGTCAAGGAGCTGTGGAGCCTCATCCGCGACCCGGCCATGCTGATCCTCATAGTCTATATTTTCACCGCAGCCATTTACACGGCAGCCACGGCCATGCCCGAATCCGTCAACCTGGCCTCCGTTGCCGTGGTTGATGAGGATGATTCGCCGCTGTCGCGCAAGATCATTGCGGCCTTTTTCCCGCCCCAGTTTCAGCGGCCGGAGATTATCTCCTTCCCGGCTGTGGATAAAGGCATGGACCAGGACAAGTTTACTTTTGCCCTGGATATCCCCCCTGATTTCCAGAGCGACGTCCTGGCCGGGAAAAGCCCGGAAATTCAGCTTAACGTGGATGCCACCCGCATGAGCCAGGCCTTTGTGGGCAGCGGTTATATTCAGGAAATCGCCATGGGCGAGGTGAATTTGTTTGTCGAGCGCTACAGAACGGTGCGCGAACTGCCGGTGGAGCTGGCCTTGCGCATGCGCTTCAACCCCAACCTCACCCGGAGCTGGTTCGGTGCAGTGGTGGAATTGATCAACAATATCACCATGCTTTCCATCGTGCTCACCGGCGCGGCCCTGATCCGCGAGCGGGAACACGGCACCATTGAACACTTGCTGGTCATGCCGGTCACGCCTTTGGAAATCATGTTGTCCAAAGTCTGGTCCATGGGCGTGGTGGTGCTGGTCGGTGCGGCTTGCTCCCTGTTGTTTATCATCCAGGGCGCGCTGGGGGTGCCGGTTCACGGTTCGGTCTTGCTGTTTCTGGCCGGTACTGCCGTGCATCTTTTTGCGGTTACCTCCCTGGGCATTTTTCTGGCCACAGTGGCCAGAAGTATGCCGCAGTTCGGCATGCTGCTTATTTTGATCCTCCTGCCCATGCAGATGCTCTCCGGCGGCAATACTCCGCGTGAGAGCATGCCGGAAATCGTGCAGACCATCATGCTGGCCGCGCCCACCACCCACTTCATCGAACTGGGACAGTCCATCCTGTTTCGGGGCGCCGGTTTCGGCATAGTTTGGCCTTCCTTTGCCTGTCTTGCCGTGATCGGCGCGGCGCTTTTCTGGGCGTCGGCCAGGCGCTTTCGCAAGACCATCAGCGGGATGGCTTAATTCCGGAAAGGGATGGTTGGCTTATCTACGGCGGTCGGGGAAAATAATTTACCCCTGGCCCCCTAGTCACGCGCTGGGGCAGGGTTACAAAAGAAAGAGGCTATAGAGAGTTTTTTGGGCTTTATTTTAAGCTCGGTGGAAGGTTGCTTTCAGTATAAATTTGTAGATTATGCTGCTGCAATAACGCTGCGGTCAGCCCCTGCCCCGGGATTAACCTGCCGCTGAAAGAGCCGTCATAAATTTGTGTGCAGCCGCAAGAGGGGCTGCGTTCTTTGAGGATCGCCAGGGTAATTCCGTGTGCTTGCGCCAGGCGCAGAACCTGTTGCGCCCCTTCTTCAAAAGCAACGGTTACGTCTTGTCCGCTTCTGCTGATCACCCGTTGCCCGCTGATTTCTGACGGCTCGCGCGGCGTGGGCAACCCTCCCAGCTCTTCCGGGCAAACCGCAAGAGCCAGGCCGGTTTCCGCCAGATGTTTGAGCCGCTCGACAGTACAGGCCGTGCCGTCATAACGGCAGGCGCGCCCGGCCAGGCAGGCGCTGATTAAAATGGGCGGCGGTCCTTGGGTCGTGCTCATGTTTCCGTCAGGTTAACGCAAGGCCGGGGCAAGAACCAGCTGGTTTCCTGCCCCGGCGTGTTGTTTTGTGAAATGAACCCTTGTCGCTTTACAGCACAATGGTGCCGCTGAGCAATTCATAAACCGCCCAAATCGCCAGGACGACCATGCCCACTATGCAGGCCAGTTCCTTGCGGTTGGCAAAATACGGCAAGTTATCTTCCTTTTTGCGATAGAGATACAGCAGGATGCCCGGTGCGTACAGAATCATGGACACCAGCAGGTAGCTGAGGCCGCCCGCGTACAGCAGCCACAATGAATACAGGGAGGCCAGGGTGGTGGTGACCATGAACTTTGCGTCCAGAGCGCCGCTTTCTCCGGTTTTGGCTACAGCCATGCCGTAAACAGCGGAGAGCAGGTAGGGGATCAGGTACATGGAGGTGGCCAGGAGGATGAGGTCATTGTAGCCCCGGTCAGAGAAATAGGCGGAAACAATGATAATGCTGACCACTATGTTCGTCCACCACAGGGCCACGGTGGGGGCGCCTTTGGGGTTGGTCTTGCCGAACATTCTGGGGCCGGTGTCGTCTTCTTTCAGGGCGGTAATGTACAGGCTTTCCGCCGCCAGCAGCGTCCAGGCCAGGAAGGCCCCGGCCACGGAGATAATTACCCCGATGTTTATGACCATGGCCGCAGTGGGGCCGAGCACGGCCGCCATGATGTAGCGCATGGACGGGTTGGCCATTTCGGCCAGCTCAGCCTGGGGGATGAGGCCCAGGGAGAGCAGGGACACGGACATGTACAGGCCGAGCGTGATTACGAAACCGAGCACAGTGGCCCGGGCAACGGTCTTCATGTCTTTGGCCCGGGCGGAATAAAGGCTTGCGCTTTCTACGCCCACAAACACCCAGGCCGTGTACAGCATGCCGTCTTTAACCTGGTCAAACAAAAGTCCGCCGGCCTCGGGAGAACTGAATACCGCGCTGATGGCGCCTTTGGTTTTGTCCACCACGTCGCCCAGGGCCCCGGGGCCCCAAAGCCCCATTTCAAAAATATTGCTCTGGAACAGGGCAATGGCCACGGCAATGAAGAACAGGATGGGCACTATTTTGGCCAGAGTTACCAGGGTATTTACAAAGGTGGCCGTGCGCACGCCCTTGAAGCACAGCCAGTGAGTAAGCCAGAGCGCTGCAAGACAGCCGAGAATGCCCTGCCAGGTGGTGCCGTCGCCAAAGAAATCCAAAACCTTAAATCCGCCGAAGGCAGCCAGGAGCATGACCAGGTAGGCGGCGTTGCCGGACATACTGGCAATCCAGCGGCCCCAGGCGGTGCTGAAACCGATGAAGTCGCCAAAGCCTTCACGGGCGTAGCCGTAAGGTCCGCCGAAAATGGTGGGTTTGCGCACGGCCAACTGCTGGTAGAGCAGGGTCAGGCAAAGCATGCCCACAAAGGTGATCATCCAGGCGATAACAATGGCCATGCCCCCGGAGTTCTCGGCCATGTTTTGCGGCAGGTTGAACATGCCGCTGCCGATAATGGAACCTACAACCAGTGCTGTTAAGGGGAAAATAGACAGGCCTTCCGACTTGTTAGGCTGGGTCATAGCGAAACTCCTTTGCTATGGGTGAAAGAAAAAGGTAATGCCGCTACAATGCACCGGCCTATTCACATAGGACCTTGGCCGGGACCTGGGGTCTATAACTTATTTGATAATACGAAAAAAAGTATATATCAACACCTGTGAAGTTTTTATTTACATATAACTATGTGAAATGGTGAAATAATGCTGAATTGCATAGAAAGTATCCGAAAAGCGTTAAATGAGGCCTCAGATGCCTCCGTTAAGGCCGGTTCGCAGAGATTTTTTAAAGAAGACCAGATCTGCCGTTTTTATGGGGTGCGCAGCGCCGAGGTAAATAAGATTGCCAAACAGGCTTTTAAAGCAGTCAAACAGTTGCCCAAGCGCGAAGTTTGGGCGTTATGCGAAGAGCTGTGGCAGTCCGGC
>CAZNBK010000046.1:9804-12018 GCA_964571105.1 uncultured Desulfovibrionaceae bacterium | reverse complement strand
GGCCACCTCGGCCTTGGTACGCCGCAGAATAAAGGGACGCACGCGGGTGCGCAGATAATCGAGCGTTTCGGCGTCCCCGTCTTTGATGGGTTTGACAATGCCGCGCTGGAAGGCGTGCTGCGAGCCAAGAAAGCCGGGCATGAGAAACTCGAACAGCGACCACAGCTCCAGAAGATTGTTTTCAATGGGTGTGCCCGAAAGGCAAATGCGCAAGTTGGCTTTGATCTGGCGCACGGAGCGGGCGGTAATGGTGTTCGGGTTTTTGATATTCTGGGCTTCGTCCAGGATCAAGGTGTTGAATTCGTGCTTGGCGAGTTCTTCCATATCGCGGCGGAGCAGGGCATAGGTGGTGATAACCAGATCGGAATCCGCGATTTTTTTAAACATCTCCTCCCGGTTTGTCCCGTAGATGATCAGCCTTTTCAGGTTGGGCACGAACTTGGCCGCTTCATGATCCCAGTTGGGCAATACCGAGGTGGGCACCACAATGAGGTTGGGGCCGCCGGGGGATTTGTCGGCGCGGTATTGCAAAAAGGCCAGGGTTTGCACAGTTTTCCCCAAACCCATTTCATCGGCCAGGATGCCGCCGAAGTTATATTCGTGCAGGAAATTGAGGTAGCTCAAGCCCTGCACCTGGTATGAACGCAGTTCGGCATTGAGGGAGGCGGGCGGGTCAATATGCTTTATTTCGCTGAAAGAATTGAGCTTTTGCCGCAAGCTGTCCCAGAAAGAGTCGGTGCGTACTTCCGGAATATCTTCCAAAATTTTGTCCAGAGTGGACGCTTCATATTTCTGGAAATGCTGTTTGGGCGGTTTGTCCGGGTCCAGCCCCAGGGTGCGCAGCTTGTGCCCGATGGTTTTCAGCCATGATTCCGGCAGGCTTGCGTAAGAGCCGTCTTTGAGCTGCACATAGCGCTTGCCTTGGGTCCAGGCCTTCCAGAGTTTTTCCAGGGGCACCGACTGGCCGTTATACTCCACCTTGAGGTTGAAATCGAACCAGGAGTCGTCTTCCTGCTTGCTCTCCACTTCCGCAGTGATGGTGGGCGCGGTAAGGCGCACCTTGTAACGCGACAGGGCCTGCTCGCCGTATACGCGGTACTCCTCCACCAGCTTGGGGTAGTGGTCGAGCAGAAAGTCAATGGCTTCCTCGGTGTCCATGAACCAAATGCGCGGATTTCGCGGCTGAAAATTCATGGATAAAAGCCGGGTAAGCAGAACATTCTCCGCATCGGGGTCGCGGCGGATGAGAAAGGTGGAGTTTTCAAAATGAATGCTGCCGGTTTGCAAATCCGGGTCCGGGCCGGACAATATAAAATCGCCGTGCTCGGTTTCGTAAGTATTTTCCACTTCCAGGGTAAGCAGGCTGCCCTCTTCGTTGAGGAAGAGCTTGGGATTATATTTGGCGCTGATAAACAGCGGCTTGATTTGTTCCAGGAATGCATCCTGCTCGGTCAAGGCAGAGGCCGGCAGTTGCGGCCAGATCCGGTCGAGAAATTCGGACAGGTCTTTCTGGGGAATGCGGGGAGGGGTTTTGCCCAGGCTGCGCACCAGTTGTGATGACAATGCCGTGGCCACCGGGAAAAATGTATTGTTCCAGAAACACCAAATGGGCATGTGCCCGTAAAAATAAACGGGTTTGCCGGTAATGGAATAAGGCGGTTTGCCTTCCCCCTGCATTTGCAGGTCAAAGGCCAGACCGTGTTCATCCATCTCCGGTTTGATCCGGAAGGTTAGGGGCGAGGTAAGCACCCGGCAGGGGATTTCGGAGTCGTCCATGAAAAGATAATGTTCGCTGCGGATTGCCCAGAAGAACCAGCTCAAAAAGCCATGCGGCAGCGGGATGCGGTGCTCCGAGTAGTCAAGATAATTCATAATCTGGGCGGCCACTTTGGGCAGCTCGGGAGAAAACTCGCACCAATCCGGGTTATCCGCCAGTTGGGCCAGGGTAACTTCGCTATGCACGCTGGACAGGCCGGATTTGTTCTGCCGGGCGCGGAAAAAAGCAACCTGCAAGCGGTCCGCTTCGGGATATAGCCGAAAGACCAGGTGGTGGCGGCCTACCTCGGGTTCAATTTCCGTTTCCAGCATGCTGCGGAAGGTTTCCCGCCATTCATTTTTTACCGGCGGGGCGGCTTCCGGCTCGCCTTCGTCCAAATTCAGGGATTTGAGAAATTTAAGCGCCACGGCGCCCACATGCACGCACGGGCCGGAAAA
>CAZNBK010000046.1:0-9794 GCA_964571105.1 uncultured Desulfovibrionaceae bacterium | reverse complement strand
GCAATCCATGCAATTGCACAGATAATCCGCCCGCTGCTCTTTCATATGCAAAATGAATTGAGAGCTATAGACCTCAAGATCATCGCCCTGAACCGTGCCGCCCACTTCCCAGCGTTCCGGCGTTTTGTTCAGGCGAATTTTCATCACTCCGCCCGTGTCCAAAATATTATTGGCCCCGGCCAAGAGATATTCGGGCAAGGAGGCTTTTAAAAAGCCTTCAAGGATGCTTTGCGCAATGCTTTCTTCGGTATTAACCATGAATATTCCAAAAAATCTTAAAAATACGGTCAGCGTCCTGCTCAGGAATTATCATTCACTCAAGTGACGTTATCAGTAATGAGTCGTCTAAATCAAGCAAAGGACCGGGGTTCAATAAAGACCTTCGCGTTCCCCTAATATAACCTCATGTTGATAAATTACAAGAATGAAAGGCATATTCCTCTAAATATCCTGCAATCCTGTCCGCTGGACAAGGCCCGACCGGAGGTGTAGCCTATAAACCCGCAGAGGGCTTGCTGACCTGGGCAGGACAAAATTAATCAATCATAGCGGGCAGATCTTGGTGGCATATCAGCAACCCGTTCCGCAGCGGGTTTGCTTTGGATGAAAAAGAACTGCGTTCTTTGCCCAAAAGCGCAAAACGATACGCCGGTGATGTGTTTTTTATAGCCATTTTATTTAAAAAGTCCACCGGCATGAAGCTGCCGGAAGCAGAATATTGGGCAAGGAGATCGAAATATGTCAGCGTCTGGTATAGCCAAAAGTGAAACCTTCAGATTGGCGTTGCTTTTAAATATATGTTTTTTTCTGGCCCTGCTGTGCGGCTGTCAGAATGATAAGCCGGATAACGCGGAAACGCTTGCCGACAGCGCGGCAGAAAACGGCCAAAGCCACAGCGACGCTCCCGCGCAGGCGGAACCAGGCCCGGCCTTTGGCGGGCAGCTGGTTATGTCCAGCATTGGCGAACCCTCCGGCCTCATCTCCTCTTTGACCACAGATTCAGCTTCCCACGAAGTGGCCGGTTATTTCTATATCGGCTGCTTGCGTTATAATAAGGATTTGGAAATTGAACCTTGGGCCGCTGAATCATACGAGGTGCTCGATGACGGTCG
Source organism: uncultured Desulfovibrionaceae bacterium (assembly GCA_964571105.1). Taxonomy (GTDB): domain Bacteria; phylum Desulfobacterota; class Desulfovibrionia; order Desulfovibrionales; family Desulfovibrionaceae; genus JAVBRZ01. Next base: position 8,682 of record CAZNBK010000046.1, on the reverse strand, counting down.
GCTGTTGCGCTTTACCCTGCGCCAGGGCATTTTTTGGGAAGACGGCGTGGAATTGACCGCAGACGATGTGGAATTTACCTATGAACTGATGGTCGACTCCAGCACGCCCACGGCCTATGCGGAAGACTATCTTTCGGTGAAGGAATTCCGCAAAACCGGCAAATACACTTTTGAAGTCGAGTATGAACAGCCGTTTGCCAGGGCGCTGATGACCTGGATGCATGATATTTTGCCCCGGCATCTGCTCGCGGGGGTGAGCGGGGCCGACCTGCTGTCTTCGCCCGTAATGCGTCAGCCGGTTAGCGCAGGCCCGTATACGTTGAAGGAATGGGTGCCGGGGTCGCGGCTGGTTTTTACGGCCAACCCGAAATACTTCCAGGGTGCGCCTTACATTGAAACCATTGTTTACCGCATTATTCCGGACATGGCGACCACCTTTCTGGAGCTGAAAGCCGGAAACCTGGACATGATGACACTCACGCCGCAGCAATATACCCGGCAAACCTCCGGCGGGCAGTGGGACAGCGATTGGAGCAAGTACGAGTATTTGTCGTTCGGCTATACTTATCTCGGTTATAACCAGCAGCATCCTTTTTTTGCGGACAAGGCGGTCCGTGTGGCCCTGTCGCACGCCATCAACAAAGAGGCCATTGTCAAGGGCGTGTTGCTGGGCGAGGGCGTGCCCACCATTGGGCCGTACAAGCCGGGCACCTGGGTGTACAACGACAAGATTGCGGACTACCCTTATGACCCGGCCAAAGCCCTGGAAATGCTGGCCGCTGCCGGGTTTGCCGATACCGATAACGATGGCATTCTGGATAAGGACGGCAAACCCTTTGCCTTCACCATTTTGACCAATCAGGGGAATGACCAGCGTATTAAGAGCGCGACCATTATCCAGCAACAGCTTTCGGAAATCGGCATTAAAGTGGAAATCCGCACTGTGGAATGGGCCGCCTTTATCAAGGAGTTTGTGCACACCGGCAATTTTGACACGCTGCTGCTCGGCTGGAATATTCTCCAGGACCCCGATTTATATGATGTCTGGCATTCCTCAAAAATCGGCAACGGAGGCTTGAATCATACGCACTTCAGCAATCCCGAGGCGGATATGCTGCTGGAGCAGGCGCGCAGCACGCTGGATCAGGGCTTGCGCAAAGAGCTGTATGACCGTTTTCAGGAAATTTTACACGAAGAGCAACCCTATTGTTTTTTGTATGTGCCCCAGGCATTGCCCATCGTAAGCAAGCGCATCATGGGTATTGAGCCTGCGCCGGCCGGTATTACCTATAATATTGAGAGATGGTGGGACCGTACGGCCACGGGGCAGGAGCCGCGGCTGACTCCCTGAGGGCTCCGGCGGTTTTGCTGTGCATGTAAACAGCCGTAATCGGCTGGGAATGGGGATAATTTTGTGAACATGAAACGTATGTCAGCAGGTCTGGTCATGCTGCTGCTTGCGGCCATGGCGCTATGCGCTTTGCCGGTAGAGTCTGCCGCCGACAGGCCCGAAGTGAAACTTTCATTTAAAAATGAAACCGAGCAGAGCGTGCGTATTGCCCTGGTTTATACCACGGTTAAAGGCGAGACGCGTAAATGGGGCTGGAGTTTTATTGAGCCGGGCAGGAGTAAAACCATAATTTTGCCCAAAAGCGTTTCACCGGAATCGGCAATGGAAGCAACCGGCTATTATGCGGAATCCATTCCCCAGTCTGGAGAAACTAAAATTATCTGGCGGGGTGAGGAGCGGGAAATAAATGTCCGGGACGGTGATTTCAACGATGCCGCAGACGTTGAGTACAAAAACGGAAGCATGGTCCTGTTTCGTAAAGTCAATTTAAAACTTTCCCAGGGCGGCAATGCGCTGGGCACCATCACGCTCAAGCCCTGATCAGGCTCTGATCTGGGCCTGGGCCCGAGCCTGGACCTGGACAGCGGCATTTCAGGGTGCGCTTAGCGGCGAGTTCGGTCTATTGCCGGGGAATGGTCAACCCCTGGTCGAGTATGTCAATAAGGTAGCTGCCGTAATCGTTTTGCAGCATGGGGGCCGCCAGTTCCGCCAGTTGCTTCTCGCAAATCCAGCCTTTGCGCAGGGCGATTTCTTCTATGCAGGCAATCTTCATGCCCTGCCGCTCCTGCACGGCCTGGATAAACCCGGCTGCCTGGTGCAGCGTTTCAAAAGTTCCGGTGTCCAGCCAGGCCACGCCCCGTCCCAGCAGCTCCACGCGTAATGAGCCTTCCTCCAGGTAGAGGCGGTTTAGGTCGGTGATCTCCAGTTCTCCCCGGGCAGAGGGCTTGAGGGAGGCCGCCTTGTCGCAGACGGTCCGGTCATAAAAATACAAACCGGTAACCGCGAACCGGGATTTGGGGCTGCGTGGTTTTTCCTCCAGCCCCACGGCATTAAACTGCTCGTCAAATTCCACTACGCCGTAACGCTGCGGATCTTTGACCGGATAGGCGAACACCGTGGCCCCGGCAGTGAGTTCGGCGCAGTGTTGCAGCCGCTGGGCCAGCATGTCGCCGTAGAAAAGGTTGTCGCCGAGCACCAGGCAACAGGGCTCGGCATTGATAAAGTCCCGGGCCAGGATGAAGGCTTGGGCCAGCCCTTCCGGGCGGGGTTGTTCAATATAGGTGAAGGCCAGGCCGAGTTGCTCGCCGCTGCCCAGGATATCGCGAAACCGGGGCAAATCCTGCGGTGTGGAAATAATGCAGATTTCTCTGATCCCGGCCAGCATGAGCACCGAGAGGGGATAGTAAATCATGGGCTTGTCGTAAACCGGCAGCAATTGTTTGCACACGCCGCGCGTCAGGGGGTAAAGCCGGGTGCCGGACCCGCCCGCCAGAATAATGCCTTTCATGACCGCCTCCCGGGAATGCAGCGCTTAATTGCAAAAAGACCGGGAATAATTTCAGCGGGTATTTTTGCAGGAGCGCAGGCTGAAAAACGTGGTTTTAGGCTCGCTCACGCCGTCTTTGGCGGCGCGCCGGGCTGTCGCTCGGCGTTAGAATGATTTGCGCAGCATAATGGGATTTGCGGGCAGGGTCAAATGTCGTGACCTTATCGTATACCTCTCGGCTCGCACATCCTGTGCTCACACTCGAGGGTCGCTTGTGAAAAGCGTGGTTTTCACTGCGCTCGCCCTGCGGGGCCACCGCCATCCTGGCGGTGCTTGTCTTTATCGTATACCTCTCGGCTCGCACATCCTGTGCTCACACTCGAGGGTCGCTTGTGAAAAGCGTGGTTTTCACTGCGCTCGCCCTGCGGGGCCACCGCCATCCTGGCGGTGCTTGCCTTTATCGCATACCTCTCACCCGCGCGTCCTGCGCGGGGACGCCCTGCGGACCTCATCCGTAGCATTCGCTTACTTACGTGCTCATGCAACGGCTGCGCTTCATTTCATTTCGCGCCGCTGGAGGCTCGAGGGTCGCTGCGCGGTAACCGCCATCCTGGCGGCAGCAGAGCATTTTATCAATATGTAATTTCAAGGTTAAAATGCTTAGTGCACTTCGCTGTCGGCAGCCATGATTGCCGCGTCTCTGTCCGATTTGTCCCGCAGGTCGGCAGCCAGATAATGTGTGATTTTCGGTGCTTGCGGGCCAATGTGGAAAGCCAGCGCTCCCGCCTGAATATCTTGATCGGCCTTGGTTACCCGCTGGTGCTGGCGCAGATGTTCCAGCCAGGAGGCAACCAGGAAATATTCCAGCCAGTGGCCGGGTTGCGCGCTGTCTTCATACAGCCCCCAGGCGTAGGCCCCGTCGCGGCGGCGCTCCTGGCTCAGTTCATACATGGCCTTAATGAAGGCCGGGCCTTGTTGCGGGTCGATATTATATTCAATGGTAATCATCACCGGCCCGCGATCGTGTTGGACCTCTTTACTCAAAAGCGGCTCGTCCCAATGCATGGATGGGGACAGCTCCAACTCGGCCCCTTGCTGCAATTTCCAGCGCCAAGTCAGGGGAATAAAAAGGAGCGCGCCTGCTGCGGCAAGCAGCAGCGCCGTGGGGATGGACAGTGTTGCGGCGGTTTGCCCCCAGATGATGCTGCCCAGCGATTGCGAGCCGAAAAACACGGTGACGAACACAGCCAGGCCGCGCGCCCGCACCCAGTCGGGCAGGGAAGTCTGGGCCGAAACATTGAGCGAGGTGAGCACGGCAATCCAGGAAATTCCGGCCAAAAGGCAAATGAGGCAGGCCCAAACGGCGTTATGGACCGTGGCGAGCACCAGCATGGTTACAGCGGTGCCCAGGGTTCCGGCGGCCACCAGTTTATCTGCGCTCAGCACGGCGCGCAGCTTGGGCAGGATAAATGCGGCAGCCACGGCGCCCACGCCGATACAGCCGAGCATAATGCCGTATAATTCCACGCCGCCGTTTAAAACCGTGCGGGCGATCAGGGGCAGAAGCGCCCAATATGCCGAGGCAAACAGAAAGAAACTTACGGCGCGGACCAGAGTTGCTTTGAGCGGGCCGTTGTGCAGGGCAAAGCGCAAGCCCGCCAGCATGCCGCCGAGGAGGTGCTCCGGGGGCAGGCTGTTTGCTTTTTTCGGCGGCGGGCGCCACCAGATCAGAGCCGCGGTCACGAGCAGGAAGCTTGCGGCATTAACAAAAAACGGCGCGGCAATGCCCAAGGTGGTGATAATCACCCCGGCCAGGGCAGGGCCGATGGCCCGGCTGATATTTACGCCTACGCTGTTCAGGGCAATGGCCGGTTGCAACGACGAGCGGGGCACCAGACTGGGGACAATGGCCTGCCAGGCCGGTGAGGCCATGGCCGTGCCCGTGCCCATGAGCAGGGTGAAAAACAGTAAAACCCAGGGGTTTATTAACCCGAAAAGTACAAGACAGCCCAGGCATAAAGCGACGAGACAGACATATATCTGCACGCCCAGCAACCATTTACGGCGGTCCAGTATGTCCGCAAGGGCCCCGGCGGGCAAGGACAGTAAAAACACCGGTAAGGATGTGGCCGCCTGCACCAGGGCCACCAGCAAAGGAGACGGGGAAAGTGAGGTCATCAGCCAGCCCGCGCCCACATCGTGAATCCAGCCGCCGATATTGGACAACACCGTGGCCAGCCAGATTACGGTAAAAGTGCTGAAGGCAAAAGGTGAGCGGGGTTTTGCGGTATCTAGTGTTTGCGCCTTGGACATGCCTGCTCCGGTTTGACCATGTTTTTTATGCATAAGCTTAGCATAATCAGTTAATATATAAAGGCAATGGCATGTATGAGCATCTGGCGTTTTACGGCAAACCTACGTATACTGATTTTTTGGCAACCTCGGTTTCAGATTGTAGCGGGCTTGAATTTTTATCTGGAACCGTAACGGCGCGTTCGGCAGGCGTACTCGCAAATGACCAGCGCTTTTAAACATATCTGGAAATTATGACTGACAGACCCGGCTTTTTTTTGTGCATCTGCCCCGACCCGGAACTGTGCCGGGATAAGGTGCGCGGCCTGTTGCGCCAGTTTCCTCCTCCTTCCGGCAAAGTGTGGGCCGAGCATGTGTTTTGGGGAGAGGACGGCCTGGGCGAAGATTTCTGGAAAGCTTTAAACAGCCAGAATCTTTTTGGCGATTGCCAGGCGGTTATTCTGCGTTCAGCGCAGCTGCTGTCCGCTGATGACTGGCGGGCGTTGAGCCGGGCCTTGGCCACCGTGCCGCCCAGTACCTGGCCGCTGATCTGCCTTGAGGTGGCCTTTGACGGTAAGGGGGCCAAAATCCCCGCCCACGTAGGCAAACTCAAAGGGCTGGCCTTTGCCCGCAGCCAGGGGTGGGTTTGGGAGTCGCCGGGGCTGAACGCGACCGGGCTTAAAAGCCTGGTTCGCGATTATTGCGCCGAGCAGGGCCTGAAAGCGGATAAGGAAACCATGGATGCGCTGGCCGCCTTGCTGCCTGCCGATGCGGGCGCGGCCAGGCAGGAATTGGAGAAGGTTTTTTTGGCCTCGCCGGACGGCGTTGTAAGCAAGGATGTTTTGCAGGTAGTGGCGCACGAGCCGGAAATCGATGTATTTGCCTTTTTGCGCGCGTTGCAGTCGCAAACAGGCAGCAAGGGGGCGGGTGCTGATGATTTTTTGAAAGCCTGGCGGGCCGTGCTGCTGGATCAGGTTTCCAAAGACAGTCTGCTGTTTCCTTTTTTAGGCGCTCTGGTCCGCGAGGCCCGGGTGCTCTGGCAGATTCTGTTCAAGGAAAAAGTGTTTGTGCCCGCGTTTGTGCTTGGCGAAAAGCAACGTCTGGCGCGTGCCCTGGGGGTGCGCGGGGTGGCTGCTTTGTGGGAATTGGCCCTGACTGCCGAGCGCGGCATAAAAAGCGGCGAGCGTAAAGAAGAGCAGGCTTTGGAGGCGCTCACCGCCGGGTTGCTTGAGCTGTTCAGGTCCAAGGGCAGCTGAAGCGGCAGCGAAAATTATAGCGGCCAGACTCTTTCCTGCAAGAAAGATAAATCCATGTCCGCCGACACTTTTATGGTTGAAATGGCTTCCAGGTCCAGCAGCAGGTGCTTGGTCAGAAGCTGGTCAAAAAGTTGCAGATCCCCGTTTTCAATGGCGGAAAGCAGCTTGAGGTGCTCCTCGTTGACCACCTGCCTGGCGTCGGAAGCGATGGTCAGGTGTACGGCTTTGTGCATGTCCGGCAAAATCAGGGCGGACAGCATTTGAAAAATTATAATATACAGTTTGTTTCTGGACAGTTCCACCACGGTTTTGTGGAAAAGTTCATCCAGGGTCAGCCGTTCTTCGTCGGTTTCGGCGGTAACGTAGCGCTGGATGATGTCTTGCAGCAGTTCCAGATCATCTTTGCGCTGGCTGTCGTGAATATTGCGGGCCGAGGCCACTTCGATGATCCGGCGCATTTGCAGCAGCTCGGCTGAAGTCCCTTTGTTGAGCACAAAGGAAAGCGACAGCGCGTTAACCACATAGCCGCTCAGGCGGTTGGTAATAAAGTTGCCTTCGCCGTGCCTGGACTCAAGCAGGCCGATCACTTCCAATGTCCGCAGGGCTTCGCGGACGGAATTGCGGCTCATGCTGTATGTTTCGCTCAACTCTCGCTCGGGCGGCAGTTTGTCGCCGAATTTGAGTTCATTGCTCATAATTTGCTGCTGGATATCTTGAACAATATCGTAATAGCTCTTTTTTCTGGCTTTTTCCATGGCCCGACCTCCTGTGGATCACGGGCTGCGGGGCACCCGCCCGGCAGGTGGATTGCCGGGGTTAATTTCGTGTTAGAGCATTTTAACATTGAACTTATATGATTGATAAAATGCTCTGGTGTCGCGAAGCGGCACCCGCGCCGAGAGGTATACGATAAGGCCAAGCGGCGCGTGCCTTTCGCAAAATCGTTTTAGATTTTGCGCATTTATAAGGGAAATGCGTTTTTGCCTTTTGGCTCCAATGCCAGCGGTTGGTATTTGAGTTTTGTAACATTTCAAAGTTGAACGGCTCTAAGCGGCGTCTATCAAACGATTCCCGGACCGTTGTTTTTCCGGTTGACAAATTATACGAATCATGAGACCACTTAAGTTAGACGGTGGTACTACCACTATAGCCAACTGTGGTAAATAGCAATAAAAAAAATGCGGCCAGGAAGCGCGGATTTTTTTTGGCCTTTTAAGTGGTAGGACCAGTGCGAAGGCAGGTAAAATCTCACTTGCCAGAGTTTTCCGCGATCAAGACCGGGCGCTTCCGCATATTTCCATTCTGCAATTCAAATAACGGCGTCTTAAGCCTAAATTTAACAGCAATAAAAGCTCCGCGCGGTTCCAGTCCTCCGCCGGAGTTTGGGAAAGGTAAAATAACAAGGGGTAAGCGCATGAGTAAAATCACCTACGATCAAAACCGGTGCAAGGGATGCCATTTCTGTGTAACGGCCTGTCCGCATGGGGTCATCACCGTGCCCGGCGAGGTCAACAAGAAAGGTTACCACATTGTTGAATTCAATGAGGCTGCCTGCAAGGCCTGCGGCATCTGTTACCGCATGTGTCCGGACTACGCCATTGTGGTGTCAATGCAGAGAGGAGCATGAGATGAGTGAAAACAACGTAATTATGAAAGGCAATGAGGCTTTGGCGGAAGCGGCTTTACGGGCTGGCTGCCGCTTTTTTAGCGGGTATCCCATCACGCCTCAAACAGAGATATTGGAATATATGTCCTGGCGCATGCCGGAAGTGGGCGGCGAATGCGTTCAGACCGAAGACGAGCTGGCCGGAGTGAATATGATTCTCGGCGCCAGCGCAGCCGGCGCCCGGGTGCTGACCACCTCTTCCGGCCCCGGTTTTTCCTTAAAGCAAGAAGGCATTTCCTATCTGGTGGCTGCTGATTTGCCTGCGGTAATTGTAGACGTAGCCAGATACGGCAACGGCCTTGGCGATATTTTCCAGAGCCAGGGCGACTATGGGCTGGTGACCAAGGGCAACGGGCACGGCGATACCATGCTCATTGTTCTCACGCCCAATTCGGTGCAGGAAACCGTTGATTTTACCATACTGGCCTTTGATCTGGCAGAAAAATATCTCCATCCGGTCCTGATTCTTTCCGATGCGACCATCGGGCAGATGATGGAAGGCGTGACCCTGCCGGAACTGAAAGGGCATGACATCGATACCTTTGACTGGGCGGTGCGCGGACATAAGCCCGGCGATCCATACAAGCGGGTAACCAACCTCTGTTACTGCATGGAAGGCGGCTTCACCGCC